>JBGPGZ010000535.1:0-3073 GCA_041484175.1 Cyclobacteriaceae bacterium
ACTGGCAGGAAATCCTGCGCAAAATCATTGGCTTTTTTCAACTGCTCTTCAGTACATTAGAATTAAGAAACTCGGCCTTATGAAACTTGAAGACTTAAGGATCTATACGTTGGCAATGCAAGTAGGAGAAGATGTTTGGCAAATTGTGATGCCTTGGAGTTATTTTCAAAAAGACGCCTTGGGTAAACAATGGATAAAATCAGCTGATTCCATAGCTGCGAACATTAGCGAGGGTTATGGTCGGTACCACTTCAAAGATTCTAAAAACTTCAGCTATTTCTCGAGGGGTTCCCTATTCGAAACCAGAACCTGGCTTACAAAGGCGCACGATCGAAATCTGGTTACAGATCAACAATTTCAAAAACTCATAGAAGAAATTGAAGTGCTAGGTAAAATGCTAAATAGTTACATCACCAAGGCTCCTTCCCAATAACCAGCCGCCAAACCACCAATTACCAATTACCAATGTCTACTCAAAGTGGGGGAACGTATCCAGAAATCTGGCTTCGTTCCCCGGTGCGGCAGCTTCACAGCAGTAGTGGACCATGCCGTTCGTAACGGCTAAAAATTTTGCTCCGATGTTCATGTTATAGACGGCAATCTGGTTGAAGGCCTTTTGACTTAACTTGATGACAGGCGATTTACACTCAACCATCATCCACGGCTTTCCCTGGCGATCATGAATGAGGATGTCCGAACGCTTTTGAAGGTGATTGAATGAAAGGCCGCTCTCTACTTTGAACAATGATTTAGGATATTTTAAGTCCCGGATCAGGTGATGAATGAAATGCTGACGCACCCATTCTTCGGGTGTCAGAACGATATACTTTTTCCGAATCACGTCAAAAATCCACGCTTTTCCTTCCTCCTTTTTTATCTTTGAGTCAAAGGCCGGTAAATTGAGCGGATACATGGGCCAAAAATGATACAAACTTTGATGCAATGAAAACGAAACAGGATATAGTTGAAAACTGGCTACCGCGATACACGGGCATGGCGCTTGATGAGTTTGGGAAATTTGTGCTCCTGACCAATTTTGATAATTACGTCCGCAAGTTCGCGGAGTGGAACAACGTGGAGGTGAAGGGTCAGGACAAGGCCATGCTCAGCGCCACGGCCGAGGGAATCACGATCATCAACTTTGGCATGGGCAGTCCAAACGCCGCTACGGTGATGGATTGTCTTTCGGCGATCAAGCCGGAAGCGTGCCTCTTCCTGGGGAAATGCGGCGGACTGAAAAAGAAAAATGATATCGGCGATTTTATTCTTCCCATTGCCGGGATCCGCGGAGAAGGTACCTCCAATGATTATTTTCCGCCGGAGGTTCCGTCCCTGCCGGCCTTCGCCCTGCAAAAGGCCATTTCCACCACCATCCGCGACTACAACCAGGACTACTGGACAGGAACGGTGTATACCACCAACCGCCGGGTTTGGGAATGGGACCAAAACTTTAAAGAGTACTTGATAAAAATAAGGGCGATGGCGATTGACATGGAAACGGCAACCATTTTCTCAACCGCTTTTTACAATGAGATCCCTACCGGTGCCCTCCTATTGGTTTCCGACCAACCCATGGTGCCGGATGGCGTCAAGACCGAAGCCAGCGACAAGGCTGTGACTGCCAGCTATTTTGAACTGCATCTCAAGATCGGGATCGATTCGTTAAAACAATTGATCAACAATGGAATGACCGTAAAGCACCTCAGGTATTAAGGCTGCTGGATGGCCTGTATTCCCTCTTTGCCCTCCGTGATGCATTCCTCTGTGTTCTCTGTGTTAAGATAGATTTGAATTTATTCACCACAGAGAACACGGAGAAAATACACACGGAGGGCACAGAGGAAATTCTATGCATCGCCATGAAGTGTGAAGGCTTGTTTTTTCCTTGCTACGAAAAGCGCCGCCAACCCGATTGCAAAAAAAATGATCAGGACCAGCACCGAGTTTTTCATTCCGAAGATCTCATCAATATAGCCGAACGAAAAAATGCCAAATACGATGGCTAATTTTTCGGTGACGTCATAAAAGCTGAAAAAGGAGGCCGTGTCTTTTGTCACCGGCATCAACTTGCTATACGTGCTCCGGCTCAGGGATTGTACTCCTCCCATGACAAGGCCAACCACTACCGCCAGTCCGTAGAAATAGAACTCCACGTTGAGCCCGCCTTCTCTTAGCGATGATACGTAGTAAGCGTCCAGACAAACCAGTATCCATACAAAGATGACTCCCGTCAATACCTGGAGGTTCCCAAACAAGCCGGACAACCTGGACATCAGGATAGCCCCAGGGATCGCCACCAATTGAATAAGGACGGCAGTAACGATCAGTTTGTCTGCCGGCAAGCCGAGCACCTCTTTGCCAAACAAGGTCGCCACCAGCATGACCGTTTGAACGCCCATGCTGTAAAACAGAAAGGCGCAAAGAAACCATTTCAAAACGCTGAGTTGTTTTACCTGTTCCCACACTTTGCTTAGTTCCCTGAATCCGGTGGTTAAGAAATTGTTTTCCTGCCGGACGGACGATGGCACCTTGGGCAGATAAGCAAAGGTGATTTGTGCAAATCCGATCCACCACAAACCTACCAGCAGGAAAGTGTAAAGAGGGCCCGAAGTTTCATCGCCTTTTCTGCTGAAATAGATCACCAATCCAAAACCGATGATCTGCAAAATCACGCTCCCGACGTATCCAAAGGAGTAGCCCTGGGCGCTGATGCGGTCGCGGTCCCCGGGCCCGGAGATCTCCGGGAGGTATGAATTATAGAACACCAGACTGCCAATATATCCGATGGCCGCCAACACAAAACAGGTGACACCCCACCCTACATTTGGTTCCGTTCCCCTAAACCAAAAAAGTCCGATACAGGAAAGTCCGCCGAGGTAGCAAAAGAACTGCATAAACTTCTTCTTGTTTCCCCGTGAGTCGGCAATCGAAGAGAGGATGGGCAAGAGGACGGCGATGGCCAGGTAGGCGAATGCCAGGGCATAATCATAGAGTGAACTGCTCTTAAATGTCCTTCCCAGGAATGGCACCTTGTCACCGTAGGCCGCCGTGGTGATGGCAGAGAAGTAGATCG
>JBGPGZ010000536.1:0-3064 GCA_041484175.1 Cyclobacteriaceae bacterium
CTACACCCCCTTCCCGATTTGCAAGAAATGCAACAAATCCAAGGGGTGGAATGTCCATCAACAATTCCTGCAAAAGAATAATACGTAAGCGGCTTACTTGTTGGTCTATTGATGTAGGCTATAATGGTGGACTAATACCAAATATTAATAAATTTCAGCAAAAAACGAATCATGGTTAAAGCAACGCTAAAACAACAAAATACCTTTGATGCGATCGTCATCGGATCCGGGATCAGTGGTGGATGGGCCGCAAAGGAATTGTGTGAACAAGGTTTAAAGACAATTGTTCTGGAGCGCGGCAGAATGGTGAAGCATGTTGTTGACTATCCCACGGCAACCAAGAATCCATGGGAGTTTCAACATCGCAGAGAATTGCCGTCAGCCATTATTATAGAGAATCCAGTCGTTAGCCGCTGTTATGCTTTCGATGAATCGACGTACCATTTCTTTGTAAAAGACGCCGAGCATCCTTACATACAGGAGAAACCTTTTGACTGGATCAGGGGCTACCAGGTCGGTGGCAAATCATTATTGTGGGCAAGACAAACGCAACGATGGAGCGATTACGAATTCAATGGACCGGCAAGAGATGGTTTTGCGGTTGACTGGCCCATTCGGTATCAGGACCTTGCTCCGTGGTACAGCCATGTTGAGAAGTTTGCGGGGATTAGCGGCAACAAGGATGGTATTGACAATTTACCGGATGGAGATTTTCTTCCACCCTTTGAACTTAATTGTGTTGAGACGCATATTCAGCAGAAAATAAAAGAGCATTTTACAGACCGGCAGTTGATTATAGGACGATGCGCCCATTTAACAAAGCCAAACGATATTCATCATGAGCAGAAAAGAACGCAATGCCAGGCCAGGAATCTGTGTGAACGAGGGTGTCCATTTGGCGGTTATTTCAGTTCCAATGCGTCTACCCTGCCGTGGGCAGAAAGAACAGGTAATTTTACTATTCGCCCTCATTCCGTAGTTCATTCGATCATTTATGACGAGAAGCGTAAACGAGCCGCCGGCGTGCGGGTGATCGATGCGCTTAGCAAGGAAGTGAGTGAATATTATGCGAAGATCATTTTTGTTAATGCCGCGTGTCTGAATACAAACCTCCTTCTCCTCAATTCTGTGTCCAATCGCTTTCCGAATGGTTTTGGAAATGATAACGGGTTACTCGGAAAATACATCGCATTTCATCTATACCGGGGCACAAGCTCGGCCACCTTTGAAGGCTATCCGGATCAATATTACTTCGGCCGCAGACCAACATCTGGTTTTATGCCCGCCTTTAGAAATGTGTATAAACAGCAGACCGATTTCCTGCGCGGCTATATGCTGACGTTGAGCGCCAGACGTGCAGGATGGGAGCGCGGATTACAGGACGAAAGTTTCGGTGTCGAGATGAAAGAAAAATTGACAAGCCCGGGTGAGTGGAAAGTGAGTATGGACATGCAGGGAGAAACGATTCCGAAACGGGAGAATCATGTGCGGCTGAGTAAAGACCAAAAGGATGAGTGGGGCATGCCATTGTTGATCACCTCCATTGGATACGATGAAAATGATGAAAAGATGGTGAAAGACACAATGGCGCAGCAAGCTGAAATATTAGAAAAAGTGGGCTGTAAAAATATCACTTTGACGGATAACCACCAATCTCCAGGGTTGGATATCCATGAAATGGGCGGGGTAAGAATGGGTAAAGACCCAGCCACCTCTTTACTTAATCAATGGAACCAATTTCATACGTGCAAAAACGTCTTTGTTACGGATGGGGCCTGCATGACATCAACCGGCAATCAAAACCCTTCACTTACGTTTATGGCTATTACAGCAAGAGCCGCCAATTATGCGGTGAGTGAATTAAAGAATCGAAATCTGTAACCAATAAAAGGAGAGGAGTAACGTGTACTCTCGCCTTTCCCTTATCCTGTTGGTTTCTTATTTGTCTTCTTTCCTGTCTTGATTTTGGTCATGGTCTCGCGAACGGCAATGGCGGGCAACTCACTTTTATTTCTTCTCACATACTCATGGACTCTTTTTTTGTGATACTTCACCATGCTTCGCAGCACCCACGAGATGGCCTTGGTGATCAGGATTTCCCTTTCATGCTTTAATCGGTCAATGTTTCCAAGCGCCGTGCTGGCAAGCCGCACATCCCCGGAATGGCGCAAGGGGGAACAAAAGAAAACCAGTGAGGCTCTTCGCTTATTGATGTTTTTGCTTTTGGAAAGACGTACCAGTAATTTTTTCCATGCCGGAAAATTTGTGGGAATCGCTGCGATCGTGTAGTTTCCTGTACACACCGAGTCAACCTCCGCCCATCCGTGCAAATGATCAAGCCATTCGTCAAAACATTGCGGATCAAATGTTCGCTGCGCCGGGGCAGCATAATCAAGCAGAATGCCGGCAAGACTTTTTTCCGTCGAGGACTTTCCATGAATCAGGCTGGTAACCAATTCCTGAAATAGAGATGCGCTCAATTGACTGTTTGCTTTTGACCAGTCTTTGGCTATCCTTCGAAGTGCAGGCACGGCGATGGGATATCTCGGATTCACATTACCGAGATAGCCGTCTGAAAATGTATGCTTTGTTGGCTGGCCTGAATTTTCCTGGACGCGCAGGAGGATGGCCGCGTGATATGGGTTTTTTGGCGCTGGGCTGGTATTCACAATCCAATTCTTTTATTAAAGATTGGCATTCCATTTTTTCAAGACAAGACCCGTTTTCCAAAGATTATATTAAATTTGTTGCCTTGTTTGACTAATTCGTACAATACCGGCCTGCCCGGATGGTAGAATTTGATGGCGAAAAGAGGTCCCGGAGGCCATAATGAGGGATCATCCTAACCATTTGCAGTTGTTCTCTTTTTAGTAAAGGTTACCTTTAAGACCTTGAGGGAACAGAAGAGTAGAGGTTATATTTTGTGGAAAGGATCGGCTCGTTAGTTGATAGAGTGTGAATTTTCGGAACTCGAGACATAGGTTATTGGCTCCTTAGTTCAATGCCTGCCCGTGCCGAACGGAAATAGGTGTAACAATTTGGGAGAATTGCGGTACGTTCGGGC
>JBGPGZ010000537.1:0-3060 GCA_041484175.1 Cyclobacteriaceae bacterium
CAAGACCGGGTGCAGGTTTACCAACGTCACCAAAGAAGTAGCACCGGGCTTCCTGAAATTAGGTTTGGTAACCTCCGCTTTATGGACCGATGTGGATAACGATGGGTGGATGGACTTGATGATCGTTGGGGAGTTCATGCCCGTGACGTGCTATAAGAACAATGGAGGGAAAACATTCACATCATTTGGGAAAGACGCTTTAGCGCATACTTCAGGATGGTGGAATAGTTTGACCGCTGGAGACTTTGACAATGATGGAGACATGGACTACATCGCTGGCAATCTCGGATTGAACACCAGGTATAAGGGAAATGAGAAGGAGCCATTGTGCATCTATGCCCGTGATTATGATAAATCCGGAAGTATCGATCCGGTGATGGCGATGTACATACACGGGGAAAAACAAGTTGCTCATTCATGGGATGATATGGTGAAGCAGATGAATCCCTTCCGTGCAAGGTTTAGAACGTATCAACCCTATGCGGAGGCTAATTTCGCAAAATCCTTTGCGCGATCAGAGCTGGATTCAGCGTATGTGGTGTGTAGTGAATGGTTTCAAACCAGTTATATCGAAAACCTGGGGGCAGGGAATTTTGCGATAAAAGCGTTACCCACACGGGCACAGTTCTCACCGGTCTATGGTATGGTGTCCGGGGATTACAATGACGATGGAAACCTGGATGTATTATTGGTGGGTAATTCCTACGCCACGGAAGTATCGACAGGAAGGTATGATGCTTCAATTGGTTTGTATTTACAAGGTGATGGCAAAGGCAACTTCAATTCAGTAAGTGTTCAAAAAAGCGGATTTGTTGTGGACAAGGACGCTAAGGGGTTATCGAAATTGATTCTAGGTGACGGCCGGGAAATGATCTTGGCAGGAATTAACAATGACAAGCTGAAGTCATATATAACCCGTGAGACCAACAAACATTTTATTGCCGCCCCTGACGACAGCTATGCTTTGGTAAGGCTGAAAAATGGAAAGACCCGCAAGCATGAATTTTATTTTGGATCGACTTATTTGTCACAATCCAGTCGATCGTTGACATTATCGGACGAGATAACAAGTTTTGAAGTGCATAGTTTCATAGGAAAGAAGAAGTAACAAGAACTGGAATGGCGCGCTTTCATATCAAATCTGTGTATGCCTTGTTTCTTGGGTTAACTACGCTATCCTGCCATCAGAAAGCTCCCCGTGTTTTTGAACGTCTCCCGGCTAATCAAACAGGCATTCATTTTAACAACTTTATTGATGAAGACGAAGAGCACAATGTGAATACCTACATGAATATTTATACAGGGGGTGGAGTAGCCGCAGGCGATGTTAATAATGATGGGCTCGTCGATCTGTTTTTCAGTGGCAACATGGTAAGCAGCCGGTTATATCTTAACAAAGGCAATTTCATCTTTGAAGACATCACTGAATCTTCGGGCATTTTGAACAATCAATGGGGAACGGGGGCTGTGATGGCGGATGTAAACCAGGATGGCTGGCTTGATATTTATGTGTGCGTTTCCGGAAACGGATCGGGCAGGGCTAACCTGTTATTCATTAACAATCACAATACCACATTCAAGGAATCAGCAGTGGTTTATGGTTTGGCCGACAAACGCCAGGCAATGCATGCTTCATTTTTTGATTACGATCGCGATAATGACCTTGATCTTTTCATCATTACGAATCCTGCGTCATTTGAAAACCGTGTGAACAATATTCAACCGCGCAAGCTGAAGGGTGAAGGAGTTAGCACCGACATTCTTTATCGAAATAACGGCAACAATACGTTTACGGATGTGTCGAGGGAGGCAGGAATTCTGGTGGAGGGTTATAGCCTGGGGCTGGCAATCAGTGATATTAATAATGATCAATGGCCTGATATTTATGTTTCCAATGATTTCATCGGCAACGACATCTTGTACATCAATAACCAGGATGGTACATTCACAAATCGAGCATCGGAATATTTTAAGCACACCAGTTTTGCCGGAATGGGGAATGATATCGCTGACGTGAACAACGACGGGTTAGTTGATGTGGTTGAACTTGATATGCGGCCGGAGGACAACAAAAGGCAGAAATTGATTATTCCGCCAACGGGATACGATAAGTTTCAGTTGTCCCTTCGCATGGGGTATGAGCCTCAGTTTAGTCACAACACATTCCAGCTCAATCAAGGTCGCGGAAAGTTCAGTGAGATTGCATTTTTGTCCGGAATCAGCAGCACGGATTGGAGCTGGAGTGCGCTGCTCGCCGATTACGATAATGACGGCGACAAAGATCTTTTCGCGACAAATGGTTTTTTGCGCGACCTCGGTAATATGGATTACATCACCTACCAAAATATTTACAATACTCCCCTTGGCACCGTTCAAGCCAAGGCTGACAGGAAATTAAATGCCATTAAATCGCTGGAGGGTGCCATTTTAAGAAACTACGTTTTTGAAAATCAGGGGGGGTACGTATTCTCAAATCAATCGGAAGCCTGGGGTATGGATTCAAAGGGTATTTCTCACGGAGCTGCCTATGCCGACTTGGATAATGATGGCGATCTCGATCTTGTCGTGAATAATATGAACGAGGAGGCAGCCCTTTATGAAAATAAAAGCAATGAAATTTTTAAACGAAATTATTTGCGGATCAGGTTTGAGGGCAGTGATCAAAACCGTGATGGCATTGGTGCGAAAGTGACGACTTACGATCATCAGCGAAAACAATTTATGGAACACTTCCTGAACCGGGGCTATGAATCAACGGTGGACGGTGTCATTCATATTGGTTTGGATACGGTACAGGTGATCGATTCATTGGAAGTGATTTGGCCGGATGGCAAATACGAATTGATAAAGAAAGTAAAGGCCAATCAGGTTCTCACGCTCCGATATGCTTCGGCAACTCCCAGGATCCCGGACGTGGATAAACCGCGTGGCCCGCTGCTTTTTACAGAAGTATCAAAGGAGCTCGGTATAGACTTTTCTCATCAGGAAAATGATTTTGTAGATTTCAAGGTCCAGCCACTGCTTCCCCACATGCACAGCAAAAACGGACCCGGCATTGCG
>JBGPGZ010000538.1:0-3058 GCA_041484175.1 Cyclobacteriaceae bacterium
ACCCTGAATTTTGTAGGCCTTTCCGAGTTCTTTACTTCCGTCAACATCAATTCTCACCACAATTGCTTTATTAGCATACGTTTCTGCAACACCGTCGACAATGGGAGCCATTTGCTTGCATGGAGCGCACCACCTGGTATTAAAGTCAACCAGTACCGGCTTGTCAGTCTCCAGCAACTTCTTGAAGTCAGTTAAACTCATTTGCTGGATCTTCTCGTCATTTGCCCCCTTGGGTCTAACAATGGGGTAGCCGCTATTTTCCCAGGCAGTAATTCCCCCGTCCAAATTGTATATTTTGCTAAACCCGCTTTTTTGCAGCAGTTCAGCAGCTTTGGAGCCTCTTCCACCTAATTTGCAATACACATATATCGGCTTGTCTTTTTGTATCAAGCCGATTTTCTCATTAAAATCCTTATCGTATAAATTGATGGTACTTGCGTTGTTGATATATCCAGCTGCGACTTCCTCAGGGGTCCTCACATCCAGGATAATTCCTTTGCCCGCATCAACAAGTTCCTTGAATTTTTTTGGCGCTACGTTTTCGATCGTTGATGCCGTGTTTTGCCCCTGGATATTACAATGGTTGCCCAGCAGGAAAAGGGCAGCAATAAGTCTAATGGTCATTTTCATTTATGTTATTCTTAAAATGTTACTTTTTTGAGACTTGCCTTTGAGTACAATTCAAAGTCTTTATCCGGTGCGGCCAGTTCAAAAATCTCAATGAATTCATTTTCGTTGGCAATTTTATACGTTTCTCTTGCCCGCCACCCGTTAGGGATGTTTTCAATGTCTTCAGATAGGAAGATAAGGGTCTTCCCGTCCGGAGAAATAGACTCCAATTTATATTGATTTACAAATCCTTCAATATGAAATTGCCTTAGTACAAAGGTTTTCCTGCTGCGGTCATAGCTTATATAGGCGATATCTTGATGTATCTCCCCTTCAGGATGATCCTTTGAAGGCGGGTAGGTTGATTTATTCCTGACCTCTATAAATTTCTTGTTGAGAACGAGCTGATAGCTACGTTCATATTTTCCATTCCCGGGCTGGCCTTCGGAAGTTCCTGTCCAGGTGCCGATGAATGTTTTGACAGGAAGCCACACGCTATCCTGTTTTGAGCTTTGTCCATAGGTCAAAGCGGGTACCAGGAACAGGAGGGGAAGTATACGTTTCATAGTCGTTGGTTTTGCAAAGATACTGTTTCTTTTTCGCGACTGAATCCACATGAATTGTTGGATTAGTTTAAGGATTTGAGCTTTGTTTTTTTTGAAACTGTTTCCTAACAAGAACAAGATGTGAAATTCATATTTCGTCGTCGCAGTTTAACTAAGTTCATCTATTACTGTAAATAATACGCTGAGCGCAGCATTGCTGCCATTGTGCTCCCCCTTTTCAAAATCCCCCTCAACGCTGGCCATCTGATTTGTCACATGTGCGAAACAGATAACCGGTTTGTCCCTTGCCTGCGAAAAGGCGTACAATGCCGAAGCTTCCATCTCGACGGCATGAATCCCCATTTCCTTAAAGTGGTTTATGGCCTCTTCCGTTTCCCGATAAGGGGCATCGGTTGTCCAGGTGGTTCCATTGATTATTTTCAAATCGAGTCTGTCAAAGACACCGTCCATCTTTTCTCTCAGCTCACTTTTCAGGTAACTAAAATAGGCCGGTGGCAGATAATGGTAACTTGTTCCTTCATCCCGAACCGCCTTTTCAATAAGAATGAAATAGGGTGGATCAGTCGACTGAACTAATTGCCCTGCCGAGGTCATACTTAACAAAAGTTTGCACCCAGAAACGAAAAGTTGCTCTGCCAGCAGTACAGCAAAGGAAGCTCCTACCGCACGCCCGATGATTCCTACAATGGTACTTTTGTATTGGAATTCAAAGAGCCTTGTATGATAACATGCCCAGGAATTATTCAATTGTGCCTTATATTTCTGAATAACATACTCTTCAATGTCACCATCCGGATCGAGAATACAGATTTCCGGAATACTTAATTCAGTTATTCCTTTTTGTCTTCGTGCTTCTCGCAAAAGATTCTGGGGTGTGAACACGGAGGGTCTATCATAGAATTTGTGCTTACGTAAGGGTGCCTCATTCATTTAGTATTCTTATTTTTAACTTCTACGGGTATCGCAAAATCAACGACTCTTGGAAAAAGACAACTCCTGGAGTCGCAGGCCTGGTAACGAAGCTTTGCACCCAAAACGTTTTTTCCCGTCTGAATTTCTGTACTTGTGTTAAGAAATAGTTTGACTAGAAATCTTCCATCATACACATTTAGAAAATTGTCGGTACCTTCTAATTTGAATTCTTTGCCAGGAGGAAATTCCTGCTTGGTGATGGTGATGCCTTTTACACCATTCACTTCAAGGGTGGTCGGGATCAGTGATTCGTCATTCACCTGATTGGCCTGGATATGGTAGCCCTTCTCTACCTCCACCCATATCGAAATCATCGTATTCATCCCAGCATAAACGATGGATTCGTTGACATTTACAGTTACAAGGCTTGTATTTGCAGGAGCCAAAGTGCCCGCTAATGGGTAAGTCAATAATAGGAATAGCAACCGACTCATCATCGTTCATTATTTTTAAGGGGTGATCAATAATTCGTCGAGTCTTTGCTTAACTTTCGTCAGCTTCGCATCAAAAGTGGCTGTGTTGAGCAAAGAATAAAAGCGGATCTTTCCTTCTTTGTCAATGATGAGGTTGGAGGCCAAAGGGACTTCATCCCTTGCCAGATCAGGCTGCACACCTTCCGGAGCGTACTTGGCCGACACCATCCCGTCTTCATCCAAAAGTACCGGAAAGGAAAAATTGAACTTTTGTGATGATTTTGTCACAAGGCCTTCACCTTCTTTAACATCAATAATGAAAATCTGCACGTCTTTTTGCTCATAGGTTTTGTAAAGCAGTTCCAGATTAGGAGCTTCTGCATTGCAAAAGGGGCACCACGTGGCCGCAAAATGGATCACCACAAATTTGCCCCGGAATTGTTCAAGGGAATACGTTTTTCCATCAAGCCCGGGAAGTTTAAAAGAAGGAGCGGCTTG
>JBGPGZ010000539.1:0-3058 GCA_041484175.1 Cyclobacteriaceae bacterium
AGATTCATCCGTTTAAGATTTATATTTGCGATAAAGAAATAAACGCATGGTGTTGTTCCGGGAATTCGGTTGGTTTCAGGGTGTCCTGATCGTTCTTTTTGCCCTTTTCTATGCAATTTACATCCTTCGGGTGGCTCGCATTGGCCGAACCTTGAACACGCCGTATTACACCATTTTTTTAAAGGTCGGGATCCGCACGCTATTTTTCGCCTTGCTGCATTTTGCTTTTCTGGGGCCCTCGTACGGGGATTCAAAAAAGGAAATCAAGGCAGTTGGAAAAGACATCATGATTTGCGTTGACCTTTCCAAATCCATGGAAGCCTTTGATATTCAACCGACGCGGCTGGAGAAAGTAAAATTTGAACTAAAAAAATTGGTAGAGGCCTTTAATTCAGACCGCATTGGTCTCATCATTTTTTCTTCGGAGGCATTTATGCAATGTCCCCTGACGTATGACCAGCATGCCTTGAACCTGTTTATCGAGACCATGAATACAAGCCTGGTGCCTTCTTCGGGGACCGATTTTGGGCCACCCTTGAAAATGGCCTTAAGCAAGCTCGATGACCAGGAAGGACTTGGCACCCAGCAAAAATCAAAAGTAATCATACTGATCAGCGACGGTGAGGATTTTGGCGATCAAACCCGCAACGTTGATCAGGAGATTGAAGAGCGTGACATCAAATTGTTCACCCTGGGTGTCGGCACCGAGAAGGGAAGCCCCCTGTATGCAGGACGCGGTTATAAGACAGACCCGCAGGGCAATACTGTCGTATCCAAACTTAATTCAGGTGCTTTGAAATCGCTGGCGGATAAGACCGGAGGTCAATATTTTGAAATCAACGAGGGCAGGAACGACGTAACGAGGCTGATTAATACAATCAACCGAATTGAAGGAGAAATGCGCGATGCCCGCCTCGTGGATGTGTCGGCGAACCGGTATTTTTATTTCTTGCTGGCCGCTTTCGTACTTTTGATACTCGACTTTCTATTCAATGTGAAGACTGTGACCATATGAAACTATTATTGGGAATATTGCTGGCGGCTTCACTGCTCGTCGATACAGGAAAAATCGGCAGGGTCAACAAGGCAAAATCCGAAGCGAAGGAAGCTTTCCAGTCGGGCGATTTCAAGACGGCCATTAACAAATACAAGTACCTGGTAGACACCCTTGGCGTGAAGGAGGACGAGGTGATGATGAATCTTGCGCATGCTTATTTCCAGAGCAAGGACACGCTCAATGCCTTTAGCACCTATCAGCCCCTTACCCAAAGCAGCGAGGCCGGCATCCGGTCGTTGGCCAATCAGCAAATGGGGGTGCTCGCCAACAGGCAGGGTAAATTTGAAGAGGCACTCGGCTATTTCAAACAAGCACTGAAGGCGGCCCCCCTCAATGAAGACGCGCGCTTCAATTACGAGATGGTGAAAAAGAAACTGGATGAGAAGAAGAAGCAGGAGGAACAGCAAAACCAGGACAAGAACAAGGATAACAAAGACCAGAAAAACGATAAGAATAAAGACAAGAAAGACCAGCAGAACAAAGACAAGAAAGACCAAAACAAAGATCAAAAAGACAAACAAGATCAGAAAGACAAGCAGGATCAAAAAGAGAAAGACAAAAAGGAACAGCAGGAAAAAGAGCAGCAAGAAAAAGAGAAAAAGGAAAAAGAGAAACAGCAGCAACAAAAAGAAGAGCAAAGTAAAGACGACAAAAAGAAGGAGCAGAAAGACATCCCTCCTTCCGTCGCTGAAAAACTAAAGGACATGCAGATGAGTGAGGAAAAAGCGAAAATGATCCTGGAGGCCATGAAGCACCAGGAAATTCAATATCTGCAGCAAAACAAAAGAAAAGCGACTAAGCCCAGAGAAAAAGGAAAACCGGATTGGTGATCCAGGTCCGCATTCAGATTGTTGCATTGGACTAAAGTCCATCATAAGATGATCTTGATTAACCACGGCCTTAAGGCCGTGGTTACTTGTGACGATGGTTAAAGGGCTTTAGCCCAGATGAATTCGTCGCCTGGGGCAATTTGAAATAGGTGACAAAAAAATAATCTATGTTTGTTATATCGTTTGAACCATCTGATTATTCATAAAATTAAGTGAAAGAAGTATACATCATTTCTGCCGTGCGGACGCCCATCGGAAGTTTTGGGGGGGCGCTTGCGAGCGTCACAGCGACCGCATTGGGTTCCCTTGCCGTGAAAGGCGCTATCCAAAAAGCCGGTCTTGAGCCAAAGCAAGTACAGGAGCTCTTTTTTGGAAATGTAATTTCAGCGGGGTTGGGCCAGGCCCCGGCAACCCAGGTGGCCGTTGGCGCCGGTCTGGGTTATGACATTCCCTGCACCCTGGTGAATAAAGTTTGCGCGTCCGGGATGAAGGCGATCATGTTCGGTGCGCAGTCCATTCAGCTTGGTCAGAATGATGTAGTGGTGGCAGGTGGCATGGAAAGCATGTCCAACATCCCTTACTACCTGATGAAGGCGCGCTATGGTTACAAATACGGCAACGGTGAATTGGTTGATGGGCTGCCCCTGGACGGATTGACGGATGTTTACAATCGCTGCGCCATGGGCGTCTGCGCGGACAACACCGCCAGGGAGATGCACCTCTCCCGCCAGGACCAGGACAACTATGCGATTCAATCCTATCGTCGGTCAGCGGCGGCGTGGTCGTCAGGAAAATTCAGGGACGAGATCATTCCCGTGGAGATCACCGGCAAAAAAGGCGACATCACTTTATTCGCAGAGGACGAAGAGTATAAAAATGTAAACTTCGAAAAGATTCCTGCGCTCAAGCCGGTATTTACCAAGGACGGCACGGTAACGGCTGCCAACGCATCGACGATCAATGATGGAGCCGCTGCGGTTATTTTGATGAGCAAGGAAAAGGCGAAGGAACTGGGCCTCAAGCCCATCGCAAGGATCCTCGGTTATGCGGATGCTGCCCAGGACCCGATGTGGTTTACCACCACTCCGTCTCTGGCAATTCCCAAGGCGTTGAAGGCGGCAGGCGTTGATAAAAAAGATGTTGGGTATTATGAGATCAATGAAGCCTTTGC
>JBGPGZ010000540.1:0-3044 GCA_041484175.1 Cyclobacteriaceae bacterium
AGTCGGTAATCGGTAATCGGTAAGTCAGTTGTCGGTGATCGGTAATCGGGTATTCGGTATTCGACAGATTGACATTTTCCTGGTGACAAATGGCTTCGTCATTTAGAAATCGAATACAAAATCATTCACACCATGCATTGAAGGCCTCATGAATTAAGTTGCTTGTGTCACCGCATCTTCCAATGACTAATGACCAATGTCCAATGACTATTCACCGCCCCAGGAATATTGGCTTTCTTTTTTCCAGAAATGCAGCCACTCCTTCGCGATAGTCTTGGGTGGACCCTGCTATCTCCTGGCTGTAGGTTTCGTACTCCAGCATTTCATCCAGGGTGGCGGTGGCGGACTTGTTCAGCATTTTTTTGATCAGACTGATCGCACGGGTGGGAGCCGTCACAAAATAATCAGTGTATTCTTTGACGGCCGCGTCAAGTTGATCCGCCGGGACCACTTTGTTGATCATACCCAATTCCAGCGCCCTGGCTGCTTTGATGCGGGTGCCCAGTGCGCAAAGTTCAAAGGCCCTTGCCATACCCACCAGCCGCGGAAGAAAATAAGAAGAACCTGAATCCGGAACCAGGCCGATGTTGACAAACACTTCAATAAAGGTGGCGTCCTCGGAAGCGACCATGATATCACATGCCAACGCGAGCGAACACCCGGCCCCGGCAGCAACGCCATTCACCCGGCCAACAACCGGCTTTGGCAAATTGCGCATCGCGCGAACTATCGGGTTATACCGTTTGTTCAATGAATCCATAAACGATCTTTTCTCCTGTTCCGCGTCGGCCTTCAGATCCTGCCCCGAGCAAAACGCTTTTCCTTGTCCGGTCAGTACAACGACACGGACCTGCTCATCTTTCGCTGCGGTCTTGAATGCATCTTGCAATTCATACGTGATGCCATCATTCAGGGCATTGTAAACTTCCGGTCTGTTAAGCGCAATGGTTGCAACGCCGCCATTGTTTGCGTAGTTCAAAAATTGAAAATTCATATACCAATATTTTTATTTATACGATTGAGGTCTCACCCTGCAAGAGACTGCGGGGCAATATGTCTCAGGTTTCGTTCTTTGAACATTGCCCTGCACTACTAATGACCAATTACTAATTACCAATGACTTAAAACAAAATCATCATACCGGAAAGCCCCACAGCAAACCCCGCCACGCCCCCCATCATCACTTCACGGGGCGTATGCGCATTCAATTTCAAACGGGCAGACATGACCACGCCCGCAATCAGGATCAGCGCGGCCGTCGGCAAAAGCAGTGAGTGATCCCCCGCATCGTTGAGCGGTATCATGATGCCGATGGCTCCCCACCACGAGAGACTGTGAACGCTTACTTTCGAGATCAACGTGCCAACCGTCGCCGCCACGCCCAGGGCCGCGACAATGAACATCAGTTTCGTAAAGTTCGCCGACCAATGAACTTGATAAATAAACAGGCACGCGGTGATGACGTATAAGAATGAAATCAGTACGAAGGGAAGGACGCGCTCCTGTCGCGATTCCATTTTCAGTGAAGAGATCAATCCATACTGACGAAACAGGAAAATGTTGAGCGTGGGCAACACAAAGGTGATTCCAAAAATAAATCCGGCAAACGTCAACATGTGCTCCTGCCGCACCAGCAACATCGAAGGCATCAGTACACCCAGGAGCAACACCAAATAGGTAGTCATCAGCAAGGGATGAAAAATGATGGAAACAAATTGCGCAACCCTCACACTCACATCTCCTTTCTTAAGCGGGCTACGGGGATGTTTAGCTGCTCCCGGTACTTGGCCACCGTACGCCGGGCGATGTTGTAGCCCTTCTGGTTTAGCAGATCCTCCAGCTTGTCGTCGGAGAAGGGCTTGGCTTTGTCTTCCGATTCAATGAGATCTTTGATAATCTGCTTTACCTCCCGGCTGCTTACTTCCTCGCCTGAATCGGTGGCGATGCCTTCCGAGAAAAAATATTTCAACGGGAAAATCCCAAAGTCGGTTTGAATGCTCTTGCTGCTGGCCACGCGGCTCACCGTGGAAATATCCATATTGATCATTTGCGCTATATCTTTCAGGATCATCGGCCGCAGTTTGGTCTCGTCGCCTTCAAGAAAATAATCGTATTGAAAATCAATAATGGCGCGCATGGTTCGCATCAGCGTATGCTGACGCTGTTTGATCGCATCTATAAACCATTTGGCTGCATCGAGCTTCTGTTTGACAAACGTTACGGCCTCTTTCAGCTTTTTATCTTTCTTGTTGCTCTTGTCATAGGCTTTAAACATCTCCGTGTAAGAGCGGCTGATGCGAAGCTCCGGAGCATTTTTGCTGTTCAGGGCCAGCTCCACTTTGCCGTTATTATTGGTGAGTATAAAATCCGGGATCACATAATGGTTTTTTACCATCCCCGATGTGATCTCACCGCCAGGCTTGGGGTTCAACCTCACGATCAATTCAATGGCGTCCTTGATATAATCCTCATCATCAAGGTCGAGCTTCTTGAGAATTTTGGCATAGTGCTTTTTGATAAATTCGTCGTAACATTCACCAATGATGCGTTTGGCGACGATCACGTCTACATCCTGGCCGTCATCCATTCGCTCGAGCTGGAGCAGCAGGCATTCCTGCAAATTGCGCGCAGCAATACCGGCAGGGTCAAAACTTTGTATCTTCTTTAGAACCTCCTCCACTTCCATCAGGCTCGTTTCGATGCCCTGTGAAAACGCCATGTCGTTGACAATCGACTCCAGATCCCTTCGTATATACCCGTCGCTTTCGATACTGCCGATCAACTGCTTGCCAATGCCAAATTGATGATCGTTCAGTCCAAGGAATCCCAATTGGGTCATGAGCGTCTCGTGGAGCGACGTCCCCATCGGGATGGGCATTTCGCGGTCATCTTCTTCCTCATGGCCACCCTCGTTTTGAGTCTTATAACCGCTGTACTCGTCATCCCCCAGGTAGTCTTTCAGGTCCACCTCCTGTTCCTCGCTGGCCGCGGGTTCGTCGACAACCGGTTCCTCGTCGCTGGACTCGGGCGCTTCTTCTTCCGGC
>JBGPGZ010000541.1:0-3040 GCA_041484175.1 Cyclobacteriaceae bacterium
CCCGGAATGGTGTTGATCTCATTGATATAGATCTGCATATCGGCGGTCAAAAACAAATCGACGCGGGCATAATCTTCGCAGAACAGGTTCTGAAATGCAAGCACCGAAAGCTCCCGGATCTTCTCTGCCGTCGGCGGGTCCAATTTCGCGGGCACCTCGATCTGCACTGCCCCACCGTCCACATACTTGGCGTCAAAAGTATAAAACTCATATTTCTTACTGACGATTATTTCCCCAGGCCAGGATGCCTGGGGTGGATTGTTACCGAGGATGGCGCATTCAATCTCCCGGCCGGCAATAAATTCTTCAAACAAAACGCCGTCGTCGTAACGAAACGAATCTTCCACCGCCAGGGCGAAGTCCCGTTCGTTTTTTACTTTGGAGACCCCGACGGATGAGCCGAGGCTCGCGGACTTAACCATAAACGGCAGACCCAGCTTCTCTCTTACTTCATGAAAGGAAAACGGTTCATCTCCAAAGGACCGGTACATAAAGCGGGCCACGGGCAGGCCGGCCGCGTTGAGCAGCCGTTTTGAGACCAATTTATTCATGGACATCGACGAGCCAAGCACGCCCGTTCCGATCATCGGAAGTTCCAACGCTTTTAACAGACCCTGAATGCTTCCGTCTTCGCCATCCGTGCCGTGGAGAACGGGAAAGACTACATCCGCAATATATTCCGTACCGTCTTCTGTAATCAGGGAAGGCCGCCGGGGGTTTAATTGAAGATGCAAACGCTTGCCAAGTTCAATTTCCTTTTGGACCAGCGGCGTCAAAAACCATTGACCGTCGGGGGCAATTCCAATGGCCCGCGGCTCAAACTTTTCCCTGTCGATGAATTCAAAAATGTTACGGGCCGAATTGATGGAAACGCCGTGCTCCACCGAGCGGCCACCGTACAAAATAGCAACATTTGTTTTTGTCATGCGCCTGAATCAATCCCAAAGATGATCAGGATTTGGTTGATTTCCATGATCCTCCACGGCCAAAAAAATAAGATCAATTGGGTATAAAAATTTTCGTTGAGCTCAGCTGTTTGCCGATCTGTATCCTGACAATGTACACGCCGGGTTTTCCAGCCAGGTCAAACTGGTAGGTCTGGTTGAGGATCTCGGGAAGTTCCTCATCAGCAACAATTTGCCCGAGGGTATTGTAAATTTGAAGTCGCACTTTTTCCTTTTCCGGCAAGTTAAAAGTGATCTTGGGGTCGGTTTTGTCACTATTATAATAGACCAGATGCTCTGCGTCGATCGCAGCAGGATTTTGATTGTCGTCTACGAATATCTCGATATTGTCCAGATACATATTATTTCCATGACCATTGGTTACTACAAAGGCCAGCCTGACATTTTCAGTTCCTGCCAGAGCGTCCAGGTTAATATATTCGCGCCTCCAGCCGGTATTGTCGTATTCCAGATTCCAGTCTGTGCCGCTGTGAGGAGCCCAGGAAGAATCTGAGTTAGTCGCCGAAAACAGATCCCCTGTTTGATTAAAAAGAACATTTTGAAACGTCACTCCGCAGTTGCCGGACGATAGAATTCTCAGCCTCTCAATTCCTGTACTCCGCGTGGCGTAGCTGACGTCAAAGAATAAACTCGCCTTCAATGTCTTTGAAAAGTCCAGCACCGGACTCACCAACCAGGTCGAATCTCCAAAGGATGCATTTGTAAAGCCATTGTACACCAGTGAGGCGTTATTGTTGGTAGGGGTTGTGACCAACTTCATCTGCTCTCCCTGACTTGAAATCGTCCAGGCTGAATAATCAGTATCAAAATTTTGGCGGATGGGAATGATGTCTTGAGAAGTATTCAGCGTGAGGTTGATGGGCAACACATTATCCGACGGATTAACGTCTGTGGCGTCGTTGGGATTTTGCAGGTCGAATGTGAGCGTATTATCACCGGGCTTCAGCATCACGGAGTTCTGGGTAAAATCAGCTTCCTGACCTGGGGCAAGTTGAAGGTTCGAAAAAGATTGAATGACAGCGGCGCCACCATTGAGCGTGGAGGCAATCTTAAAATGAGTAATAAGATTGCTTCCGTTATTTCGTACGGTGACCACTGGTACCGGGTTGTTTATACAAATAACCGTCGCGGGGCTTTTCATCTTTACAATGGCTGCGTCGGTAATATCAGTCGTGATGATTTGCACCGCGTCCAGGTAAAGGTTATTTCCGTTGTCATTAGTGCCGATAAAGGCAATCCGCACATTGGACTGACCCAGGAATTGATTTAATGAAATTGTTTCGGACTTCCACTCACCGGACGATTTTGGTACAAAGGCGGACGAGTGACTGCTCGTGGTGGCAAGGGTCGTTCCCGATTTATTAAAGATCTCAACGGTAGTAGAAAAATCGCACCCCGTATAAACAACGACCCTGAGTTGATCGGCATATTGCGAATTGAATGGAGCATAGGCCAGGTCAAACTTTATCGTGGCCAGCGGAATTTGTGAGAAATCAAATACGGGAGTGATCAGTTGATCGATCGCTCCCCTGTTTTCATAATGGTAGAAATCCATCAGCATCGATTTATTGGATGAATTGCCATTGGGAGCAGTGCCATTTTGCCAGGTAGTCTGTCCGTCAGGGTTGGTGACGCTCCACGTTGAGGGAGTAACGTTGAAAGGCTCGAATACCGGTAAACTTCCCTGGGAGGGCACCACCACGGATTCACTTTTGGAATCGTTCGATGATTTTCCATCCGTCGTCGCGTTTGTCAAAACTATTTGAAAAACAAACGAATTGACGGATGCGAAAGACAGGTTGACCTGGGAGAAAGTAACAATGGCGGTATCCATGGGAGACATATTTAGCAGGACGTCCCTCGTTTCAACCCCGCTGCCATTAACGAAGAGTTGAATGCTGGTCGAGGTGATCACATTGCTTCCATAGTTACGCACAACAATGGCCGGGCTGACAGCGGCACAGGAGGCTGTGGCTGGAGAAATAATTCTTTTAATCCCAAGATCATTGTTCGCCGGAACGGGATCAGAGAGGCCTGGTGAAACAAGCAAGCTTGCCCTGCGCGGACTGTTGTTC
>JBGPGZ010000542.1:0-3011 GCA_041484175.1 Cyclobacteriaceae bacterium
CGTATACAGAAAATCCGATAACAAGACGATCAAATCGGTCGGCTACTCACCTGCCAATCTGGAGCGTATCGTGCGGGAGGGGACGAGGAATGAAGGTACGATGGAGGAGGTGCGAGGTACGAAGAACGATTAAGAAGTAAGAAGCCAGAAGTCAGAAGTCAGGAGTCAGAAGCCAGGAGTCAGGAGGAACAAATCCTATAAAGGAGCAAATCCTGTAAATCCTATTAATCCTGTAAATCCTGATCCAAATCCTGATCCCAGTTTTGTGCAATATTGCACAATCATGTTGGACGCTTCGTTACTCGTGAATTCAGAGGTTTATCTGCTGGGTTGTACCGAAAGGAATTTTGTATTTCAACGCGGTCTGAAAAATGTTGATTTCGCGGGTCAAAACGGTTTTTTGTACTTAATTTTCTGGGATTAAATATTACCTTTAAAACAAGTTACCGGATCACAAACTATGGATAATTATCAATCCTTTTTGGACGCGTGGCATCGCAATATGACGACGGGTGCCGCCATCGCCTTTAGCATTGGGGTGATTATTTATTTGATCCATCATCTGCGGGTTTCTTTGATCAGCGACTTCAAGAAGAAGTATGATTTTATCAATACGAATGAAATAAAGTGGTTTAAGTATTGCTTTTATGCCTTTGGATTGTGTGCAGCGTTCCTGATCAATACCTACGGAAAAGACAAGTTTGAGCAGTTTGGCGTTTGGTTTTACGTCAGGATCTTTTTTTCGATCGCAGGAGCGACGCTGGTGGGATATATTGCGTCCCTGATCCTGGACTTCTATTATCCGACCAAACTCAATGCCAAACTCCGGAAATGGCGATATATGCCACGCATCAATCCGAAGACGGGCCACAAGATGCGGCTGTTGAGCGAAGATGAGGAAGACGTTCACCTGCACGAAGGGATGCAGGCGGAAGAGAACATCTTTTCGATTGACTACGATGTATGGGTTGATGAAAAGTCGGGCGACCTTCAAATAGAAAAATACGAGGGTCATTTGACCGCTTTACGGTGTAATAATTGTGGATTTTATACGATGAGGGTGGTGAAGGAGGAGATCATCGAACTACATGAAGACGGGTCGCCTAAAGAACTTTTGAGGAATTATCAATGTTCTTATTGCAAGAATATTCGCGCTACCCAGTTCCACATTACGCGGAAAGAAACCGAGGACTATAAGCACATGAAGCCTAAGTCCAAGAAGACTTCCAAGGACATTGAAGCGATCCGGATTGAAATCCACTCCAGCCGGGAGGGCAAGAAATTCTACGAATTCCAAAATGTGGAGGAGGCCCGGAAATTTTTAGCCGAATTTGATTACGACAAGGTAGCCTGATATTTTTCTCTAAATCCGGTTTTTGGGCACCCCGTTTGCTACAATTCCGTATAGATACTAAAAATGCAATACATGAAAAGGATTTTTGTGCTGGGGGCTTTGCTGAATACCCTGTTTGTAACATCGTCCATGGGATTTTATGCCGATACGCTGGCGCTCAAGGCGAAACCCGTTTTCGGAAAAGAGGCCAAGGTGATATCCTATATACTGGATAATAACCATTATCGCAAACTCACCCTTAACGATTCGCTTTCCTCGGCTATCCTGGATGCCTATCTAAAAGAGCTCGACAATAATAAGACCTACTTTTTGAAATCAGACGTCGAGAGCTTTGAAAAATACAGATTTTCAATTGATGATCTTACCCGCAGCGAAAACGTGGACGTTGCCTACGATATCTACAATGCTTTTCGCAAGCGCTACCAGGAACGGATGGATTATGTGATGAAGTTGGTCAGCCAGGACTTTGATTACACCGTTGACGAATATTATGAAACGGACCGCGACAATGAACCTTGGGCAAGGGATGAAGCCGAATTGAATGATGTTTGGAGAAAGATCATCAAGAGTCAGGAACTCAGCCTGAAACTGACTGGCAAAAAGCCGGATGAAATAAAAGCTACGATCAAGAAACGATATGAACGCTTTATAAAGTCTTTCAGCCAGTTCACCAGTGAAGATGTGTTCAGCGTGTTCATGAATTGTATTACGGAGGCGTATGATCCTCACACCAATTATTTGTCTCCAAAGGCATCCGATATCTTCAAGCAACAAATGAGCCTGTCCCTGGAAGGTATCGGAGCCCAATTGCAAAATGAAAATGATTTTACAAAAGTAGTAAAGATTTTACCAGGCGGCCCCGCTGAGAAATCCGACAGGCTTCATGTGAATGACTTGATTACCGGAGTAGCTCAGGGCAAAGACGGTGAAATGGTGGACGTTGTAGGCTGGAGGCTTGATGAGGTGGTTAAGTTGATCAAGGGACCAAAAGGCACAACCGTGCGGCTGTTGGTCTTGCCGGCGACTACCGGCGTCAATGGTGCAGCCGTCGAGCTGACTTTTGTCCGGGACAAGATCAAGCTGGCAGACCAGGCCGCGAAGAAAAGTATCACAAATTACCAGGCCTATGGCAAGAATTTGAAGCTGGGTGTTATTTCCCTTCCCAGTTTTTATATGGATTTTGAAGCGTATCAAAAGGGAGATCCGAACTACGTGAGCACGACCCGAGATGTAAAGCGGCTGATTGGGGAACTGCAGGCCGAGGGCATTGACGGGCTTGTCATGGATTTGCGCAACAACGGCGGCGGCTCATTGACGGAAGCCATCGACCTCACCGGATTATTTATCAAGGATGGCCCAGTAGTGCAGGTAAGAAATTCTTCCAACGCGATTCAGGTGGGAATGGATGACGATAAACAGGTCATTTATACGGGCCCCATGGTAGTGCTCACCAACCGGTTTAGCGCCTCAGCTTCCGAAATTTTTGCCGGGGCGATCCAGGATTATCACCGGGGCGTGATCGCAGGCGAGTCGACTTTTGGCAAGGGCACCGTTCAGACGGTCCTTGATTTAAAGCGTTTCATGAGTGACAAGGATAACGTTGGTGAACTGAAACTTACGTTTCAGAAGTTTTATCGTGTTACGGGCAGCAGTACTC
>JBGPGZ010000543.1:0-3011 GCA_041484175.1 Cyclobacteriaceae bacterium
CAAAATCTCCGATGCGCAGATAGTTCTTTTTGGCGTCAAGGATCACCTCATTATCTACTTCCGGAGAATCAAATTGCGTGCGGCCGATGAATTCACCATCCTCCTTCCGGTCAATGAGCACCTTAAAGACCTTTCCCACTTTTGCCTGATTCAGCTCGAGGGAAATCCCTTGTTGTAATTCCATAATCGCGTTGACACGGTCCTGCTTGAGGTCCGCGGGAACATCGTCGACCATCGAGTGTGAATGCGTGTTTTCTTCGTGCGAGTAAGTAAAAACGCCCAGCCGGTCGAATCGGGATTGTTCGACGAAGCGCATCATTTCATCGAAGTCTGCTTCTGTTTCTCCCGGGTGACCCGCAATGAGGGTCGTGCGGATGGCGATGTTGGGAACTTTTTCGCGGATCGTTTGCAAGAGAGCTTCGGTCTTCTGTCGCGTAGTTCCCCTGCGCATGAGCTGTAGCATTTTGGTGGAGCCATGTTGCAGTGGAATATCCAGGTATTTGCAGATCGCGGACCGCTCTCTCATGACATCCAGAACGTCGAGCGGGAATCCGGTAGGGAATGCATAATGCAACCGTATCCATTCGACTCCTTCCACGTCCGAAAGGCGGTTCAACAATTCGGCCAGATTCCGTTTCTTATAAAGATCAAGCCCGTAGTATGTAGCGTCTTGCGCGATGAGAAGCAATTCCTTCGTCCCGTTTTTCGCCAGATTTTTTGCTTCCAGCTCCAACTCTTCGATAGGGCGTGAGATGTGGTTGCCCCGCATCAAAGGGATTGCACAAAAAGAACAAGGCCGGTCACACCCTTCAGAAATCTTCAAGTAAGCAAAATGACTTGGATTGGTGAGTATCCGCTCCCCCACGAGTTCATGTTTATAATTCGCATGGAGCTGCTTGAGCAACCGCGAAAGGTCACGCGTACCAAACCAGGCATCTACTTGCGGAATTTCCTTCTCAAGGTCGTCTTTGTAGCGCTGGGAAAGGCATCCGGTAACATAGACTTTTTCCACCAGGCCTTCCTCTTTGGCGTCCACATAGCGGAGGATGGTATCAATGGATTCCTGTTTAGCGTTATCGATAAACCCGCAGGTATTGATGACCACAATATTTGAATCGTCTTTTCTGGATTCGTGCGTAGCCACAATACCATTGCCGCGAAGTTGGGTGAGTAAAACTTCAGAATCTACCTGATTCTTGGAACAACCCAGGGTAACGATGTTGATGGTTGATTTTTTGTTGCCTTTGGTTTTCAACTTGGATTCTGAATAAGCACGCAAATTTAAGAAAATAACTGCCGGTTGGGGCGTGACAGCGATTGCGCAAAAACTATATTTGCCCGTTAAAAATTAACTGTGAAGGCCGTTTTCCTGATATTATTGGTGTTTTTATTTAATTCCTGCTTCAATCAGGGGGATTGTCTCATTACGTCAACTAACCTGATCAAGATCAACCTTAGGAGCAAGGACGATGGCAAATCCAAGTCTGCCACCTTTCTTCAAGTCAGGGAAGTAACTGATCTCATTGAATTTCCCGCCTATGAGCTTATAGGAATCAGTGCCCTACAGCTCCCGATGAATCCCAAACGGCTGGACGCCACTTTTGTTTTTTTGACCAGTGATTCTGTCGTTTACCATTTGAATCTGACTTACTCGACTTTTTCAAGGGTGGTTTCTCCGGATTGCGGTGCCTTTCTCTATTACAAGGACCTGTCCGTGACGGAAACTGATTTTGATCGAACTAAAATTATCAATCCCCAACTTTTTAAAAGTGTTACCACAAACCTGGAAATATTTTTTTAGCCTATTCATGACCCTTGCAACGGCTGGCAGCGTCTTTTGCCAGGAAGCAAAGGAAAACCCGGCGGATACGGTGAAGCATAAATATCTCCCAACCGGGCTTCGACTCGGCACGGATGTGATTAGCCTTATCAAGAGTAATATCGGCTATCATTTTCAGCTGTGGGAAGTCAATGCAGACGTTGATTTATCCCGATACTATTTTACTGTAGACTATGGAAACTGGTCGCGGAGGGATAGTCTCGCCAATGGGTATTATCAAAACAAGGGGCATTACTTTCGCGTCGGCGGCGATGTTAATTTCTTGTTAAAAGACCCGGACAAGAATATGTTCTTCATTGGCTTTCGTTATGGCAGGTCCGGGTATAATGAGGCACTTGACTATTCATATACGGATACCAATTTTGGCATTATCTCAAAGAGCATTACAGAATCGGGCCTCCAAGGTCATTGGGTTGAGATAACCACCGGCCTTCGGGTGAAAATTTGGTCAGGCTTTTGGATGGGATACACTGCCAGGATCAAGTTTGCCCCTGGCGTCAGCGGCGGCGATGGACAGCTTACGCATCATGATATTCCAGGATATGGACTTGCTGAAAAGACAACCTACTGGGGATTTAATTATCAACTCTTCTGGAGGATACCTTTGAGGACGGTGAAATAACTGAAATCCGGATTCCAGTCGTCTATGTGTTTAACAATTCAGGCTCAAAACACATAGGCACATAGAACACATAGGCTAGCTTGCATGTCGACTTGTTGTTATTTTTCCGGCCGCACAAGGTGCCCTTACTTTTGAAAGAGGGAGTCGACAAATTCGGCTTTATTGAATACCTGAAGGTCCTCGACTTTTTCCCCCACACCGATGTACTTTACGGGTATTTTAAATTCGTCGGAAATGCCAATAACAACTCCTCCCTTGGCGGTGCCATCCAGTTTGGTGATCGCCAGGCAAGTAACTTCGGTGACTTTGGTAAACTCGCGGGCCTGGACTACCGCATTTTGCCCGGTGCTTCCATCCAGAACCAACAGCACGTCGTGCGGCGCTTCGGGAATCATTTTTTGAATCACGCGTCTTATTTTTGAAAGTTCCTGCATAAGATTCGCTTTCGTATGGAGCCTTCCGGCCGTGTCGATGATGATAATATCGACACCCTGGGCCAGTCCTGTCTTCACCGTTTCGAATGCGACAGCCGAGGGATCTGAGTTCGTG
>JBGPGZ010000544.1:0-3010 GCA_041484175.1 Cyclobacteriaceae bacterium
CAACTCATGCGGCAGTTCCTCTCTGAATCCTGTCTGCTTGCCTTCATCGCGTCATTGTTCGCCGTTGTACTGGCCGAAGTAATGTTACCGGCCTTTAATTCGCTCGTCGAAAGAAGTCTTTCTATCGCGTTCTCAAACACGCGTCTTTTTGTAGGCTTTGCCGGAGTCACGCTGTTAGTAGGACTCCTTGCGGGCGCCTATCCGGCATTTTTTCTGTCGCGCTTTGGTCCGGCAGAGGTCTTTAAGGGAAAACCAATTGCAGCCAGGCGAGGCACCCTGCTGCGGCAAGTCCTGGTTGTGTTCCAGTTTTCGATCTCCATTATTTTGATTGCCGGAACGGTATTGGTCAACCGGCAGATGGATTTCCTGCGAAATCAGGATTTGGGTTTTGACCAGGAGCAGTTGGTCGTCCTTCCGGTGCACGGAACGGAAACATCCGGTCGTTTTGAAGCGATCCGACAAAAGTTTTTGCAGAATCCGCATGTCATCAATATTTCGGTTTCATCCAATCCACTGGGGCATGCAATGAGCAGGATCGCCACGCTTCCGGAAGGCGCAAAAGAGGATGAGATCTACTCGGTCAACACCCTGGCCGCAGACCAGCATTTTCTTGACACCCACCAGATCCAATTGGTCGCCGGCCGCAATTTCCTGGATGAACACCCTTCTGATATAAAAGAGGCCTTCCTCATCAATCAGTCGGCCGCTAGACTTTTTGGATGGGGCGACGGCGCGGTCGGGAAAAAGCTCGATTGGGGCCTTGGCAAAGAAGGCAGCGTTGTCGGTGTGGTGAACGACTTTCACTATCTCTCCCTGCACAAAAAAGTGGAACCCCTTATCATCCACATGCTGCCGCAATGGTATAGCACCCTGACTATCCGGATCAAGACCGGGAAGCAGAGTCACTATAAGCAATCACTTGCCTCCCTGGAGCAAGATTGGAAGACGCTTGGCATGAAAGGTCCCTTTGAATATTTCTTTTTAGACGACGATTTTAACAAGCAGTATCAATCGGAACAGCGCCTGGGAAGCTTCTTCCAGTATTTTTCAGCACTCGCCATCGTCATCGCTTGCTTGGGTTTATTGGGATTAGCGACTTACACGACCGGGCAACGCACCAAAGAAATCGGCATTCGCAAAGTATTGGGCGCTTCGGTTTCAGGGTTAGTGGGGCTTTTGTCAGGAGAATTTCTAAAGCTCGTGATCATCGCCAATATACTGGCCTGGCCGCTCGCCTGGTATGGCATGGACCAGTGGCTTTCCAACTTTGCTTACCGTACCGAGATCGGTGTGTCCATTTTTATCTTTTCCGGAGTGCTTGCTTTATTGATCGCCTTGCTCACCGTTGGATTGGAGTCGTTCAAAGCAGCCATTACCAACCCCGTGCGATCATTGAGAAGCGAATAATTGAAAAAACCGGCTATACCTAAGTTACTTATGTATCCATCAAATAATTCAACTCACATTCAGCACCTGGGATAAAAACAAAAATCGCTCGATATGTTTACCAATTATTTCAAAATTGCTGTCCGGAATCTCCTGCGGTACCGGAGCTACACCCTGATCAATATTGGCGGCCTCACGTTGGGTATTTCGTGCGCACTGTTTATTTTTTTGATCGTTGCCCACGAGTTGAGTTATGACCGGTATCACCATAAATCCGGCCGGATTTACCGGATCAATAAGGGTTCACCCGGAGGCGAATTCGACATGGGTACGCCGCGGGCGTTGGCTCCGATTCTTCGTGAGGAGTTCCCCGAGGTGGAGGAAGCAGCTGTCATATTTAAACTCAATCCCGAACGGACCCAAATAGAAATTGATCATCAACTTTTCAGAGAAAGAGAAACCTATATTGTTGAACCTCAATTTTTTCACTTGTTCGATTTCGTCTGGCTGCGGGGCAATCCGGATAAATCCCTTGATGAGCCCAATGAAGTGGTGATCAGTGAATCGATGGCCAAAAAATATTTTAAAGGCGATCCCATCGGTAAAAACCTTCGATTGAATAATGACAAGGACCTGGTGGTCTCCGGCATTATAAAAGATCCCCCCGCCAACACCGACTTCCCGGTTCAAATTGCCATTGCTCACGCCATGATGGATCACAACCGCGACCCAAAAGATCCGCCGAGATTGGACGGTGGAAGCAATTCATTTTACCAGACTTATGTTTT
Source organism: Cyclobacteriaceae bacterium (assembly GCA_041484175.1). Lineage (GTDB taxonomy): Bacteria > Bacteroidota > Bacteroidia > Cytophagales > Cyclobacteriaceae > ELB16-189. Next base: position 2,175 of record JBGPGZ010000544.1, read on the forward strand.
GCTAAAGGAAAATGCTGATACAAAGGGTTTAGAGGCAAAGTTCAAATCGATGGTGGTCCGGCACGTTAGCAAGGAAAGTGCTGAAAAATTCCTGGCCTTTAGCGCGCAACCGCTGACCGACATCCACTTTGTCATGAGTAACTTTAATCAGCGCACGATTGCAAGGGAAACGATTCGAACATTGAGCATTATTGGAATATTCATACTGGTCATCGGATGCATCAATTTTATTAATCTCGCCAGCGCTCAGGCAATTAGGCGGGCACGAGAAGTGGGCATCAGAAAGACATTGGGAAGTACCAGGAAAAGTCTCGTTTTTCAGTTTCTCGGGGAAACATTCATAGTTACTCTTTTGTCGATTATTTTTTCTTATATCATTGTGAATCAACTCACGTTCGCATCAAAGAACCTCACGGATATCCCTTTAAATCCGGAAGCTTTGTCGAGGCCCGAAACATTGTTTTTCCTGACGGCTTTGTTGATCGTAGTCACCTTCTTATCGGGTTTTTACCCGGCCTTCATCCTATCCGGATTCCGGCCCGCGGAAGTGTTGAAAAATTGGTCCCCTGTTACGGGAATTAAAGGACTCTTCGTACGCAAAGGACTTATCACATTCCAGTTTGTCATATCACAGGTGCTGATCATTTGCACCTTGATCGCGATCCGGCAGATAAATTACTTTAACTCCCGGCCGCTTGGTTTTAACAAGGAGGCAGTTTTAACCACGGATATTCCCGTTTCGAAATCATCCCAACTATCCTCTTTGGAAAATAACTTGTTGCAATATCCTGAAATATTGAACGTCAGCTTTTCGCTCAACACACCCGCTGCAACCA
>JBGPGZ010000545.1:0-3004 GCA_041484175.1 Cyclobacteriaceae bacterium
CCAAAAACCAGGAAAAAGGAATTGCCACCTCCGGTGGGCATGAGGACAAACGTGTCCTTCTTCTCCAGTACATTGTTTACAACCGCTTCCTGGTTTTCCCGGAAGGAGGCGTAGCCAAAGGTTTTTTGAAGAACATCAAGGGGTTTGGGCATGAATCTGATTCTGGGTTAAAACTATTTATAAATTTTAAAGGAAGAGCAACAAAGTGAAGGTTAGTCCGGAAAACTGTACAGATTCTTAGTTTTCATAATCCCTTTCTTTGCATGCAAGGAGCTTTTCCAATTCCGGGCGACTGAGGATCAACCTGAACCAGTATGAATATTGCTCAGGGTGCAGATCGATCTCTCTTTTTAGCAAACTAAAATTGACAAACTTCCAATCCTCTACTTCATCCTCATTGACGTGGGGTTTTCCGTCAAAGGCCCCGACAAATACATGATCATATTCATGTTCAATAAGATTATGATCAAGTTTTGTCTCATAAATAAACTTGAAAGCAAATTCGAGTGGTGGATTGACCCCCATTTCATGGAGTAGTTTTCTCCGTGTGGCATCGGCCATGGTCTCATTGGGAAGAGGATGGCTGCAGCAGGTGTTTGTCCACAAACCTCCACTGTGGTATTTCTTCTTTGATCGCTTTTGTAACAAAAGTTCTCCTCGGGAATTAAACAATAAAATGGAAAAGGCCCGGTGCAGCAAACCCCTTTGATGGGCTTCCATTTTGTCCATCGTGCCAACTTCGTTATCCTGCTCGTCAACCAATACGACCTGGTCCATGTCATTTCTTTTTGATCTTCATATCCCACCCAATGGGGAAAAAACCATCTGATGTTGCCTTGAGTCCTGCTCCCACTTCAACCATGCTTCCTGGTGTCTTGATGGCTATTATATAACTCATTCCGTCTGCTTAGTTTCCGCGGTGTCTCTCCAGAGGAGTAATTAACCAGCGTTCGTATCAGGGCTAAAGCCCTTATTAATAACCTTGCATTTAACCCCGGCCTTAAGGCCGGGGTTATTGGTGAGCGATCTCAGATGGGCTTCAGCCCTGAACTTACCTGAAGGGTTATTATCATAAAAACATAGGCCCCTGCTTATCGGGATACTTTGCGGCCACTAAGACACCAGGAATACAGATGCGGCATATGCCAACTCGCATAAGCTATCAGAATTTAGACTTTTTATCAACTCATTGCAAATCGTCAGATGATTATTGATTAAATTTCTTTTTTGTTTCGATGGAAATCAACGGTAAAGGGACTATGTACGATAAACGCTTTTTACCCGGGCTTGCATGGTTCGGGGAACAGGGCTGGCAAGCGTTCCCATTTCAATTGGAGACGTGGAGGAGTTACCTGAGCGGAGAAAGCGGGTTGGTCAATGCACCCACCGGAAGCGGAAAGACTTATTCCCTGCTTGTTCCAATCCTATTGGAGTTCCTTCAAGGAAATTCAGATCTTAAAACCAAAAAGAATAACGGACTGCAGGCGATTTGGATCACGCCCATTCGCGCCCTTGGAAAAGAAATAGAAATTGCCGCCAAACGCGCCATCGAAGGTATGGGGCTGAACTGGAGAGTGGGTGTGCGTTCCGGAGACACTTCCGCCAAAGAGAGAGCGCGGCAGAAAGAAAAACCTCCCGAATTCCTGATCACCACACCCGAAAGTCTTCATTTGCTGCTTGCCCAGAAAGGGTACGCGGAGTATTTAAAAGACATAAAGGCCATTGTTGTTGACGAATGGCATGAGTTGATGGGCTCCAAACGAGGTGTACAGGTGGAACTCGCGCTTTCAAGATTGAAGTCGATCATCCCTGGAATTAAGATATGGGGAATTTCGGCGACGATCGGCAACATGGATCAATCGATGCAAGTCTTGCTGGGTAATAATGACGGTCGCAAGAAAACGAAGGTCATCCGTGCCAATATTAAGAAAGAAGTTGAGATCATTTCCATCTTTCCCGATGAATTGGAAAGCATGCCATGGTCCGGCCATTTGGGTATCCGGTTGCTGGACAAAGTGATACCCATTGTAAAAGCCAGTAGCAGCACGTTGATTTTCACCAACACGCGATCATTTGCCGAGATCTGGTATCATAAAATGCTTGATCAGGCGCCGGAACTTGCGGGTTTGCTGGCGATGCATCATGGCTCCATCAGCCCACCACTCCGGAATTGGGTGGAGGAACAATTACACGCCGGAAAGCTAAAGGCGGTTGTGTGTACATCCAGTCTGGACCTGGGTGTAGACTTTCGTGAAGTAGAAACCATCATCCAGGTGGGCAGTCCCAAGGGCATTGCACGCTTCCTCCAGCGCGCTGGGAGGAGTGGCCATCAGCCAGGCGCCGTCAGCCGGATCTATTTTCTTCCGGCCAATTCGCTGGATCTCATCGAGGCGGCGGCTTTGCGCGAAGCGATGCATCAAAACATTGTCGAAGACAGGGTCCCTTATCTGCGCTCCTTTGACGTGCTGATTCAATACCTGGTAACGCTCGCAGTCTCCGACGGATTCAATCCGAAGGAAATTCTTCCCGAAGTGAGGAGCACTTTTAGCTTCTCTTCCATTACCGATGATGAATGGCATTGGGTCTTGAATTTCATTACCACGGGGGGAGCCGCCCTCACCGCCTATGATGAACACAGGAAGGTAGTCGTTGAAGACGGTCTTTATAAGGTCACAAACCACAGAATTGCTTTGCGTCACCGGCTTTCTGTTGGCACCATCGTCGGTGATACTTCTTTGTTTGTGAAGTATGTGACGGGGAAATACCTCGGGACCATTGAAGAATATTTTATCGCCAGGCTCAATCCGGGAGATGTATTTTGGTTCGCCGGGAAAAATCTCGAGTTGGTCAGGATCAAAGAAATGGAAGTCCATGTCCGCAAGACAATCAGAAAGTCGGGCAGAGTACCTTCGTGGCAAGGGGGGAGGATGCCGTTGTCTTCGCAGATGAGCGAGATGATCCGCTACAAGATTGACCAGGCTGCCGAAAATAAAGAAAATGATGA
>JBGPGZ010000546.1:0-3002 GCA_041484175.1 Cyclobacteriaceae bacterium
CAAAATTAATGGCCTGTTGTTGCCTACCACTTCTTTCCTATTACTCCTTGCCTACTGCCTACTGCTTTTTGCCTACTGCCCTTGTCAACTACCTGCTGCGATTGCCTACCTCTTCATTTCGAGGTAATTCTGCAAAATAAGGGTCGCGCTTATTTTATCAACATTGGCTTTTATCCGGCGTTCTTTTTTCTTCATTCCCCCGTCCAGCATTGCACGGCGTGCCATCGCACTGGTGAACCGCTCGTCTGTCTGAAAAATGGGCATCTCCGGAAAAGTGACATTAAAGTGCTCCACAAACTGTCTTACCTGTGGGGCAATTTCGGAGTCTGTGTTATTGAGCCGTTTGGGCATACCGATGACCACTTCGTCGACCTGTTCTTTTAGAAAGTAGCCCTTCAAGAATGTGACCAGCTGTGTGGTTTCTACCGTCGCCAGTGCCGTTGCTATAATCCGCATCGGATCAGTGACGGCAAGTCCGGTTCGCCTTAAACCATAATCGATCGCAAGGATTCGGCCCATGGGTATGTTTTTTGCAAGAACTTCCAATCTTCAGCATATGGCGTCAGGAGAGCAAGCATCCCGATACTGATCGGGAGAGAAACGCGGGTATTTGTCGGATGTGAATGTCGAAAAATGATAATCCAGGACGAGCTCAGTTAAACTTCACTTTCTCCGAAAATACCTTCTTCATTTGGTTTTCCAGTTCCATGGCTTTGGGGAACAGGATTTCGTTCTCGATGCGGGCGTGGGTTTGCAAACTCTTTTCAAACTGTGTCAACTCGCAGTAAATCACTTTCACGTGGAGGGGGGCGTCTGGCGTAAGGTGATAATCGTGGGTGATCCTGCGGATGCCTTCCATTTCTTCATCATGCTCCTCGTGCTCCATGGCAAACCGCTGGAGAGAGTTGCGTTCCATCTTCTGGTAGAGTTCCGAGAGGTTGCATCGTCCGCGCGTGGCCCGTTCCAACAACCGGATATAGGTAAATAAGGTGTCTTCCTCTTCGTAGATATGATGAATAAAATCTTCAATGAACAGCGGAAAAAGGACTTTCAAATCCTTCTCTACAAGATCATACACATCGTGGTTAGCTTTGAAACTTTCCACCAAGCGGGCAATATAGGGCAGTTTGTGTTTGACAAAAAGAAAATGCGCGTGCTTGAGGTACTCGATGATCAGATCAATGGGGTATGAAATAAGCGGTAGATCTGCTTCCTGAAAATTTTCACCCGGAGATTCCAATTCGCGCACGACCTGCTCTACTTTCAGGCCTTTTTCCCTGCAAACTTGTTCCAGGGTTTGTTCTGAGAATTCATAAAACTTGATTCCAAAATAGTAAAGCACATAAGCCCGGACATTGTTCTGGTCCACCAATTCCCCGATTCTCGTGTGCTTCAGCGCGGTTTTGTCCATAATTAGAGGAACAAAGATAAAAATCAGTGGGCAATAGGCAATTAGTGGTCAACAATTAATCTGACAGGGGCTTTCCAATGCCCCTGGGGATGATTCGCTTTTTTGGAGTTGAAATAGAAATTAACTTTGGGCGTTGATTCGCGTTAGAGAACTATCACTTTATTCAACCAGTCATGAACGAACCCAAGAATTCAAAATACCAGATAAGTCTTCCGCTCGTCCTGTGCATTGGCTTAGCCGCCGGGGTACTGGTGGGTGCCAATTTTGGGGGACGCTCATCCTCCGGTGATGTCGGCGACGACGTACAGAAATTCCGCGAGGTCCTGAGCCTGGTGAGAAATGAATATGTCGATGAGACTAAAACCGACGGCCTTGTGGATGAGGCAATCCAGCACCTCCTTGCTCAGCTTGACCCGCACTCAGCTTACATCCCCGCTTCCGACCGGGAAGCAGCCAACGAGGACCTGCGGGGAAACTATGAAGGCATTGGCATTGAGTTCAATATTTTTCACGATACGCTCGTGGTGGTAGCACCGCTCAGCGGCGGTCCTTCAGAAGCAGTGGGGTTGCGACCGGGTGACAAAATTATCAAAGTGGACGCTACCGTTATCGCGGGCACAAAGCTCTCCAACGCGGATGTGATGAAGCACCTCAAAGGCCCCAAAGGCACTGAGGTAAAAATTGAAGTCTTGAGAAAGAATGTAAAAAACCTGATGGTCTTCACGATCATCCGCGATAAGATCCCGCAATATTCCGTGGATGCATCCTATATGATTGACAACGAGATCGGATATATTAAAGTGAGTCGTTTTGCCCAAACTACCTTTGATGAGTTTCAGACCGCGCTTGTCAAACTGAAAAAGGCAGGCATGAAGAAGCTCGTACTCGATCTCCAGGGAAATCCGGGAGGTTATATGAACCAGGCGATCGAGCTAGCCGACGAGTTTTTGCCTGACGGAGATAAGATTGTGTTCACCAAAGGCAAAAACACAAAATACAATTCCAACGCTAATGCTACGGGAAAAGGTGAGTTTGAGAAAGGAGACCTGATTGTCCTGGTGAATGAAGGCAGCGCATCCGCATCTGAAATTCTGGCGGGAGCATTGCAGGACAACGACCGCGCGCTCATCATCGGCAGAAGGTCGTTTGGAAAAGGGCTGGTCCAATCACCGTTTGACCTCCATGATGGTGCTGAACTCCGGCTTACGATCTCTCGCTATTACACACCCAGCGGCCGGTCTATTCAAAAGCCGTATGTCGATGAGCAGGAATATTCGAAAGATATTATCAAGCGATACAAGCATGGCGAGTTCTTCACCGCCGACAGCGTAAAGTTCAATGACTCATTAAAATATAAAACGACCAATGGCCGCACCGTTTACGGGGGCGGAGGCATTATGCCTGATTATTTTGTGCCGCTGGATACCGTGCTCAACAGCCATTACTTGAATGAATTGTACACTACGAATTCCTTGCCGGAATACACCTTTAATTATGCGGAAGAACATAAAGCCGAACTGGAAAAGATGGGTTATGAAAAGTTTTATAAAGACTTTGATGTGACCATAGACATGCTGGACCGCCTCGTGGC
>JBGPGZ010000547.1:0-3000 GCA_041484175.1 Cyclobacteriaceae bacterium
CACTTCATCGAAGATCAGCACAATCCCAAATCGGTCGCAGAGTTGACGAAGATGCTGAAGGTATCCTGGCCTGGGTGGCACACATCCCATATTGCCTGCAACGGGTTCAACAATCAAGGCCGCAGTTTCATGGCCATATTTCAACACGAGATCCTCGATTTGCGCGAAGTCATTAAAAACACCGACTAATGTATCGTCCGTGACAGCCGACGGGATGCCGGCGTTTACTTTTATTCCGAGCGTTGCCATGCCGCTGCCGGCCTTCTTCAAAAATAAATCGGCATGCCCATGATAGTGGCCTTCAAACTTAATGATCTTGGACCTGCCGTTGAAACCCCTCGCCAATCGCACCGCCGACATGCAGGCCTCCGTTCCTGAATTTACAAAGCGGACCATTTCCAATCCTGGCACCATACTGATGACCCTGTTCGCCATTATTACTTCCAATTCGGTTGGGGCGCCAAATGAAACAGCTTTGTTTGCTTGTTGCCGGATCGCCTCGATTACTTCAGGATGTCCGTGCCCAAGGATCATGGGTCCCCAGGAGTTGATATAATCGATATATCGATTGCCGTCTTCATCCCACAAGTATGCGCCTTGTGCTGATTTCATAAAGACCGGCGTTCCACCGACTTGCCGGAAAGCCCGGACGGGCGAATTCACTCCTCCGGGGATTACCTGCTGCGCCTCGCCAAAAAGTAGTTCACTTCGATTCAATGCCATGAAATTGTTGAGCAAATTTTTTAGAAAAATAACTGATAATCATATCGGCCCCCGCCCTGCGGATCGCCGTGAGCGATTCCATCATAGCCGCTGGCTCATCCATCCAGCCTTGTTGACAAGCGGCCAAAATCATGGAATATTCGCCGGAAACCTGGTAGGCAGCAACCGGAACGTGTACCCGGTCCCGAACCAAACGGATAATATCAAGATAGGCTCCCGCTGGTTTTACCATTACGATATCGGCCCCTTCTTCAATATCTTGTAGCGATTCCTTGATCGCTTCCTGACTGTTGCGATAGTCCATCTGGTAGGTTTTTTTATCGCCAAAACCAGGGGCGCTGTCAAGAGCGTCGCGAAAAGGGCCGTAGAAGCACGAAGCGTATTTAGCAGAATACGAAAGGATACCGGTCTGGGTATATCCATGTTGATCGAGTGCTTCGCGGATTGCTTTCACCCGGCCGTCCATCATATCGGAGGGGGCGACAAAATCCGCCCCTGCATCTGCATGCGAAACCGCCATCTTCGCCAGCACTTCCACAGTTTTGTCATTGACTATCTGTTGATCTTCTACAATACCGTCATGACCATAAATCGAATACGGGTCCAGCGCTACATCTGTGAAAATGATTGTTTCAGGTGAAATTTTCTTAATTTCCCTGATACCACGTTGCATCAGCCCATCGGGGTTGACCGCCTCCTTGCCCTCATTGTCTTTGAGGGGATCTGGCGTCTTTACAAAAAGCAAAACGGCATTGAGCCCCAGTCCCTTCAATTCCTGAATTTCATCTTTCAGTTGGTCCAAACTCAGCCGGTGATATCCGGGCATCGATGCGATGGGCTCTTTCTTTTTTTCTCCTTCCATGAGAAAGAGCGGAACAATAAAATGCTGCGGGGAAAGCTGGGTTTCTGCTACGAGCCCCCGGATGGTCAAAGATCCGCGCAGCCTGCGGTAACGTTTTGTTAAGTTCATATTAACACCAATTTCTTGGATTTTTTAAGATTTTTACCAATTCTTCTTCCCGGCTTCCCGGCGTCGGGGCATCATGGTATTCAAAACGCGCTCTTGGCGGCAGGCTCATCAAAATACTTTCTGTACGGCCATTGGATTTCAAGCCGAAAATTGTGCCACGATCATGGATGAGGTTAAACTCCACATACCTTCCGCGTCGGATCTCCTGCCAATGGATTTCCTTTTCCATAAAGGGCTCATTTTTTCTGCGTTCAACAATCGGTAAATAGGAATGAAGAAAAGCATCCCCATTGGCTTTGGTAAATTGCATCCAATACTCGGCGGAATGACTTTCATCCGGGCGAACGTAATCATAGAAAATGCCACCAATACCACGGCGCTCATGACCCCGGTGGGTGTTCACAAAATAGTCGTCGCATTGTTGCTTAAATCTGGGATACAGATCGGCTCCAAACGGATCGCACGCATTCTTGAAAACACGGTGAAATTCAACAGCATCTTCCTCCCACAGGTAATGAGGCGTCAGATCGGCACCGCCGCCAAACCAGCTATCCACCAGATTATCTTTTTCGTCGTACAATTCAAAATACCGGAAGTTGGCATGTACCGTGGGGACCATGGGGCTCTGGGGGTGGATGACCAGTGAAATGCCGCAAGCAAAGAACTCCTGACCGTCCAGCTTAAGCTGTTGTCTTATTTGCGGTGTAATTTTTCCATGCACGACCGATGTGTTCACGCCCGCCTTTTCAAACACTCCCCCGGCGGCAAGGATCCGGGTAATGCCTCCGCCACCCTCAGCCCGTTGCCAGCAGTCTTCCTGAAATTTGCACTTGCCATCGGTGCTTTCGATGCCCGTGCAAATGACGTTCTGAAGCAGACCGATATAGGCTATAAAATTCTCTCTAGGGCTCGTCATACGATTTTACAGTGTCAACAAAAATACGCGCATGATCGACTGGAACGTTGGGCAAAATGCCGTGGCCAAGGTTGGCGATATACCGTTGTGATCCAAAGGCCCGGATCATCTCCCGGGTTTCTTTTTCGATGATCTCACCGGGCGCCAATAATTTTGCAGGATCAAGATTTCCCTGTAAAGTGACGCGGTTGCCCGCGAAAGCCCTTGCCTGAACGGGATCAATGCACCAGTCGATGCCAATGGCCGACACTTTTGTCCGGCTCAGTTCGTCCAGGGCAAACCATGCTCCTTTTGGAAAGATGATGACGGGGGCGTGAGGGCTCACCGATTCTATGATTTGATGGATGTATTTTAATGAAAACCGCCGATAGTCGTGGGGGCTGAGAACACC
>JBGPGZ010000548.1:0-2985 GCA_041484175.1 Cyclobacteriaceae bacterium
CTGGACCTGGGAAGAAAAATCCTGGGTTGGTGCGCACTGGTTATTTTTGTTTTGTGCTTTTCGCCAAATCCGCTGTAAGCGGAGTTATGGACGCACCATGATTCTTTGCATAGCATATTTTCCACCGAGGGAAATCTTCAAAATGTAAAGGCCGGGGTGGGCGCTGGTCATCTCTATTTTTGTTTGTTGATCGGCAAACGAAGTCGTAAATCCGACAGGCCTGCCTGCAAAATCATAAAATTCCACACGTTCCGGATTTCCGGGTACATAGAAAGTTCCGGAATTTGGATTGGGAAAGGCGTGGACCACCGGTGCATGACCCTCCGGGAGACCGGTAACCACTCCTCCCTTGCCAAAGACCGGATGGATCATCATGCTTCCATGTTCGTCGGTATTCGGTTCCCAGGCTCCGTTAAGGTTGAAGGAAATCTTATCCCCCGAGTCGGTGTTTTTGTCCCATCCGACCGGTATGTTGGCTGCAGACGACTGTTTCCAGCCGATATAAAAACTTCCCTGGACGCCAACTGTGTTCGTACTAAGTACATACCGCCTGAAAGTATTCGATTCAGAACGATCAACGGTTATATTTCCTTCATACAAGATCGATTGCTCCTTGTCCGTCAGATCGCTGAGGATCCTTAGTTGAATGATCTGACTTGTCTCATCACCAAATCGCGGAAAGTAGATATCAACGGCCACGATCGTATCAGGGTCCGGTGTCCTCATATCAAAGAGATAGGCTACCTGAGCCCCCGGCTGGTTTAACCCGATACCGTACTCTGCAGTGCCATCATCGTACGCGTAGTAAGTGGAAACTATGAATTCAGCTTTGGTCTTATCGTTGACGCGGAAATCGACGGGGCTGTACTTTACAGAATCATAATCGCCGTTGTTGACCGGCAACACATTGTCTTTGGTAAATACATTCAGGTTGAGATTTACCTTGAAAGAGTCGGCGGCTACATCAAAGAGACTTACCGGAGGCTTTGTCACGGTGGTCACTGTCTTTCGGGTCAGTCCCAACAAGGCGCCGGCCGTAGCTGCGCTGTCCAGCAGCAAGGGGCCGGTAGCCTGGATTGCATTGCCCTTGTAGGTAGTTACATCGGCATAGTAGAAAAAGTCAAGGGGTTGGTTGTTACCGTCGCGTAGATTGTATACCGTGAACGATGGGTTTGTCAGGTTGGCATCGACAGAAGTAATAAAATGTTTCTTGGGTATGGCCCAGTACTCATTAAATAGAGACGTAAGGGGCGTGGCAATGGCGCGGTCGGGGAAAGAGGTATCGGCGGAGGATCGCCCGGAATTCAAATAAACATAATCCAGATTCCACGTGTCATAGGGGCCCGACAATCTTCCGAAACTTCTAAAACGAAATTGAAAATTGTTATGGAAGAACCGGTCTTGCGCGACAGGCAATACCATCGTTCGAAACGTGTCCGGCTCCAACGTTCCATCATTTTGGATGACGACGATATTTTCCCATTCGCCGGCGTCATTTTTGAAATCCAGACTTAATTGGTCTCCCGGATCGGGAGGCTCGCCGTTGCCTTCATTTTGGTAATAGAAACTTAAGTAAACCGTGGTGCGTTCGCCTGCCGGGACAAGGTCAAGGCTAATCGGTCGTGAAATCAATTTATCGGCATAGCCTTTGGCCAGCGCGTTGTTCACGTTATAGGGCTTCCCGAGCGAATCAAGTCCGTCAAAGGTAACGACCCCCAGAGAAGGAGGCCTGATGCCCTTTCCAAAGTTCAGCGATACCGATTTGCCGTACTGCCAAAGCGTATCATGGGGATAAACGGGCGAATTCGAAAAGGAGAAATCATCCCAGAAAGGAAGGGACATCGGCGTCAGGTCCTGAGTTCTTGCGCTGCGGGATCTGACTTCTTTTTTTGAGGGTACTTTTTCAATCGGCACGACCACCAACTGTGAGAATGAGGTCGTAATGGACCCCAATAAGATGATAATACTCAGATTTGATTGCCGCACCATTCGTTAATTGTTCTTCTCATCAGTCTCTTCTGTTGGCGGTTTGTACCCTTTGGGTGCAATCCAAATATCAACCGGGTCGCCCACCCGTACCGAATCGCCGGCTGCAGGGAACTGCTTAAAAACGATGGGCTCAATGCCGGTAGTATCCGCATCCTCGGGGATTTCAACCTTGCCCAGGTGAAGGTTCCATCCCATTAACTTGAACAAGGCACGCTCATACGTGTCCCCCACCAGGCTGCCAACGGTAAAATCGGCGGGCCCATTTCCATCGCCCACGACCAGATCAATAACCGCGCCCTTGGGAATCCTGGTTGCCGCCGCGATCGGTTTACCTTTATATCGCATTTCCCTGATCAGGTTCAGGAAGGGGCTGGGCTCGAAAATGATTCTTCCCCTCCGCAGCTCATTGCTCTTTAGAACCACCTCAGCATTGATCAAAGAGCGGTCTACCAAATCCGGCAGGGGCATGGTGGGAGGTGTGACGCGATTCACAGAAACATAAATCATCCTGCCTTCTTTCACTTTTGACCCTGCCTTTGGGAATTGGCTTAACACCGAAAGGGGAGGAACGCTTTCCGAGTAGGCGGAGTCATCGACGGCAAACCGCAAGTCATGTTTAGTCAAAAATTCTTCAAGCTCGTCAATCTTCAGGCCCTCCAGGTTAGGTACAGTGATCGATTCGCCATGATTCGTGACGCTGGGAAGAAAAATATAGAAGTAGCCAACGGCGAGCAGCAGCAAAATAGCGAAGCCGACGCCCACATTGACCAGGAGAGAGCCAAACGTATTGTCCTGAAAGGGGAGTTTCAATTTCATGCGTTCATGTTAGAACTTTAGCGAAGATGAATAATCGCGTTTTATTCGTTTTGATTTCTCAAATCGCTCCTGCGCCAACGCCACCAATCTTGTGATCAGGTCCGTAAAGGAAATCCCGCGCTCCGTCCACATCATTGGAAACATGCTCGAGTTCGTAAATCCCGGAATGGTGTTGATCTC
>JBGPGZ010000549.1:0-2963 GCA_041484175.1 Cyclobacteriaceae bacterium
GACAAAACAAATCGTCCAATTCGGCTGCCGTGCGCGCACAGAGATCGGCATCGCGCTTTAAAGGAATTCCATAAAGCCTCAATTTAGTGACAAATTGCGCCGTATCGGCGACATGTTCCCAATGAATGTTCAGATCGAGATTGACGCGGACCTTGCTCTTAAACGTTTCCGTAACACGCGCAATGAAAGCGGACGGATCATCTCTGAATTCGTCCTTTGATTCGAAATCAGCTACGTTGTGTTCCCTGAACGCCGTGCGCATTTGCTCCCTCGTACCATAATTTGAGAGCACAATTACCTGCATCGCATCAAGAAGGTTGACTCTAGCGAGCTCCCCCAAAAGGACAAGTCCCGATCGCTAAAGAAGTCAAACAAGAACTCAAAGTTTTCCTTTTTCCGCGGTAAATACTCCAACACCTGCACTTTTTTGCCATCCTGTTCGAGATGCCGGATGAACTCCTTGACTCCATCGTGCTTCTGCTTATCCTCAACGGTGAAAATAATCCCGATGGATTGAGCGCGCTTGTAGGAGATGCTTGCACGGCGAACGCTATTCTTCTTCAGGGCCGAGGAAGTTCGCATCTTTAGAAAACTTGTTCTGAACATAGCCGAAATCTAATCAAAATTAGTTCACACGCGAAGGATTTCCACCGGGGGCTTGTGATGGTTTATCCCTTCAGCATTTTATCGAACTCTGCCTCGGATATGATTCTTACGCCGAGTTTCTCCGCCTTTTCACGCTTGGAAGGTCCCATGTTCTCACCCGCCAGAAGAAAATCCAATTTTCCCGAAACGGAAGACAATACTTTGCCCCCGTTGGCCAGGATGATGTCTCTCAACTGATCGCGCTCATAGTGGTCAAAAACCCCCGAGATGACGAATGATTTGTTTCCAAGAACTTCGCTGACTTTCTCAGGCTCCTTTTCACTGGATTCAAATTGCAGCCCGGCCCGTTGCAGGCGCTCCATTTCCCTCCGGTTGACAGGATTGCCGAAAAATTCGACAACACTCCGGGCTATTGTTTCTCCCACCTCCGGCGTGGCGATCAGGTCTTCATAGCTCGCCTTCGCCAGGTTATCCAGGTTCCGGAAGTGGCGGACTAATTTTTCGGCAACGGTTTTGCCCACGTAACGGATTCCGATGGCAAACAAAACCGAAGTAAAGGGGGCGGATTTTGAATTCTCAATTCCCTTCAAAAGATTGCTGGTTGACAGCTCCTTAAATCCATCCAGTTTGAGGATGTCATTTCCTTTAAGATCGTACAGGTCGGCGGGGCTTTTCACCAGGCCCAATTCAAAAAGCTGCGCGATCGTACGCTCTCCAAGGGAATCGATGTCCATTGCTTTCCGCTGAATAAAATGTTCAATCCTCCCTTTGATTTGGGGAGGACAACCCTTTTCGTTGGGGCAATAGTGCGCAGCCTCGCCTTCCTCGCGGACGAGTTTAGAGCCGCACTCGGGGCATTGGGTGATGTACTTAACCGGTTTTGCAGCGGGATTGCGTTTGGATAAATCCACACCGGTGACTTTGGGGATGATCTCGCCGCCCTTTTCAACAAAGACATGATCACCTGTTCGGAGGTCAAGCCGTTCAATTTCATTGGCATTGTGGAGCGATGCGCGCTTTACCGTGGTTCCTGCCAGCAGTACGGGTTGCAGTTCCGCCACCGGCGTGATGGCGCCGGTGCGGCCAACCTGGTACGTGATTGAATTGAGTCTTGTACTTACACTCTGCGATTTGTATTTGTAAGCAATGGCCCAGCGGGGGACCTTGGCGGTAAAACCAAGTTTCTCCTGTTGCTCCAGACTGTTTACTTTGATAACGACGCCATCGGTTTCGAGCGGCAAATCATTCCTCCGGTGCTCCCAATGGTTGATGTACTTCAGTACTTCCTTTACGTCTTTGCATTTCCGGTAGGTAGGGGAGATCTTGAACCTCCATGACTCCAATGTGGAAATAGCCTGCTCGTGGGTTTTCACCCCGATGTCTTCGCCCAGCAGGGCGTAGAGATAACAATCCAGCCTGCGCCTGGCAACTTCGCCGGAGTCCTGCATCTTCAATGTTCCGGAGGCTGTGTTGCGGGCGTTGGCGTAGGTTTCTTCTCCAATTTCTTCACGCTCCTTGTTGAGTTGTTTAAAAACTTCTTTTGGAAGAAAGACTTCTCCGCGCACCTCAAATTTTTCAGGAACTTTTTTGGCATTGATTTTCAGGGGGAGGCTGCGAATGGTCCTTACGTTGGCAGTGACGTTGTCTCCACGGACGCCGTCACCGCGCGTTACCCCTCGTTGTAACAATCCATGCTCATAGGCCAGGCTGATCGAAACCCCGTCAAATTTGAGTTCACAGAAATATTCATAGGGTTCACCTTCCAGCCCTTTGGCAACCCGGGTGTCAAAATCTTCAAGCTCTTTCTGCGAGTAGGTATTTCCAAGCGAAAGCATGGGATATTGGTGGATCACCGATTCAAATTCTTTGGTGATCGTGCCGCCCACGCGCTGGGTAGGAGAGTCGGGTTGTTTAAGTTCGGGAAATTGCTTTTCGATCCCGCCTAGCTTTTCCAGCAGTTGGTCAAACTCCAGGTCCGAAATTTCAGATTTACTTTTCTGGTAATAGAGTTCGTTGTGGTGGTTGATTTGAACGGTAAGTTCCTGGATTTCTTTTTTGGCCTGGGCAGCGGTCATGCGAACGAAGTTTGGACCTAAAGGTATTAGTTGAATTCAGAATTTGCCAGAAGAATTTTTGAGAATCGAGTGGAAGCAAAACGATAATCGACTTTAAGTGAAAATCTATCCACGCAGTAAGTCGCACGAACATAAAAATGAGGTAGACTTTAGAAGAAGGTCGCAAGGAATAAAAAAATGGAATGTCATGCCGGGCTGGCACAAGCGTAGCGATTGAGGATGAATGATATCTGACCCGGCACCCCGAGGCGATCGCACGAGCGCATTTCATAGGATCTTCTC
>JBGPGZ010000550.1:0-2932 GCA_041484175.1 Cyclobacteriaceae bacterium
CCTGTTGGTGAAATTCAATTATCGCTTTGTTCTTGTTTCTCCACACCAGATTCTGATTGAATTGAAAGACGGATTTCCATATTTTATTTCAAATTTCTCGCTTTCCTTCGGAAGCAATTCTGTTCTGTTGTTGTTGGAATTTTTTGGTGGTCCGGCTGCCGCCGGCGTATATGGTTTGTCCGAAAAGATTATGCAGGGGTTTCGAGCGGGTGCCATAGTCGTCTATCAAACCACTCTTCCAAGAGTAAGTTACCTGGCGACGCTGTCCTTTGCCGAGGTGCGCTCTTTTCTTTTATCGATCTCAGTATGGATTTTGCCAATTTTTATTTTCGGAAGTGTGATCATTTGGCTTTTGTCCGATGTGATTATTCTATTGTTTACGGGCCATCCTTATAGGGAAGGAGTGGCTGCGCTGAAGTTGCTGAGCTTGGCTCCGGTGGCAGCTGTTTTAAGCATTCCTGCATCCCAGATTCTGATAGCCAATAACTTCTACAGGACCTATGCTCAGGCCGCCTGTTTGGCTGCCTTGATGGGTCTGGTCTCAGCATTCGTGGTTATTCCGTTTTGGGGCGTTACCGGAGCCGCATTTAGCCTTCTGCTATTTGAACTCTTTTCGATGGTTTCCTTTTACTATTTTATTGAACGCAAACACCCATCGTATTCCATATTCAAACAGGGTCCGCGATGAGTAAGGCATTGGCAAACTTTTTTGACGACGTCCTGCTGATCATGGTGATCTACCGCTGCACACCTGAAAAATCCGCTACCTGGTCCTCCCTTGTTAAGGAAGGCACGAGATACAAGCAGCCCATCGACTTGTTTTTGTCTGACAACACCCCCGAGCCTCAGGATTTCCCCTTTGCTCCGTTCATCAATGTGCTTTACCAGCACAACCCTGATAACCCTGGAGTAAGCAAGGTTTATAATGAAGGCTGTGAATTAGCCCGAAAGCAAAAGAAAAGATGGCTGCTGCTCCTGGATCAGGATACCTCGTTTGCAGAAGGATGGCTTGAAAAGTATTTTCAGAGCGCAACAGGAGGACCCGATGTACCGGTCAGCGTGCCAATTTTGCATTCGGGAGAGATCATTATTTCCCCTTTCCAGTATTTGGCCACCAAGGGATTTGCTTCCAGGACGGTTAGACCCGGAGTGTATTCGTTAATAAAATACTTTGCCATCAATAGCGGTCTCCTCATCGATCGGGCCGTCTTTGAGTCGGTCGGCGGCTATGACGAATCCATCCCATTGGATTTTAGTGATTTTGCGTTTATGAGCAAATTGAGAAAAAACAATTATCGCTTAAATGTAATTGACCTTCAGGGCCAGCATCGACTATCCTCCATGGCAATACCGGATGAAGATATAGCCAAACGAAGGTTTAAGCAGTATTGCGTTGGAAGCAAACGCTTGACGGTCTGGACAGGACAATCCTTCCTTCACTTTTTGATCGCAGGAGGGAGGGCTATTCGATTAGGAATGCAATATCGATCCACAAACTTTATTTCCATCTTTATTCAATCATGGATAAGCGGTTGATCAATCCATACACGCTGTATGTCGTTTCGTTTGGCGGAGCCTTGCTTCTTTACCCACTGAACTGGTCTGGCTATTACCCTCCACTTCAGGCCTCGCTGATCATTTTTCTGTTAGTAAGTTTTCTTCTCAGCGTGGTGGCTGCCAAAAAATTTATCAAAGGCATGGATTTGAATGATCAATCTCTGCCGACTTCGGGGGTGAGGCAGATAGGTTGGATCTCGGGTCTTCTATACGCACTTTGGATAGTTGAATTTGTTCATGCGGGGGGCATGCCCCTCTATTTAATGTTGGCAGCAAAGTCTTTCGATTACCGCACTTTCGGAGTCCCCACGCTTCATGTTTTCCTGGTTACATTCAGTTCGTTTTATGTCTCCTATCTATTCCATGTTTTCCTGCATTCGCGAAAGCGAATAATGCTGATTTTTTACCTGATTAATCTGCTCCCGGCTTTATTGATCTTAAACCGGGGAATGCTTTTGATGAATCTTTCAACAAGTCTGTTTATATACCTCTATTCCGCCAAATCCATCGAAAGGCTTTTCTCGGTTCGAAAATTGCCGCTCTTGGCTATTTCCCTTGTTAGCCTAAGCTTGCTCTTTGGAGTCTTGGGTACCCTTCGCGTTTCGCATGTGATGAAGCATTTCTATGTGCCTTCACTGGTATACGAAGTCGGTAAGGCAACGCCCTCATTCCGGAACTCGATCATTCCATCTGAATTCTTTTGGGGTTATCTCTATTTTACTTCACCGATGGCTAATCTTCAGCTTACCACCACAAGGAATACGCCGGAAATATCCGTCAATAATCTTCTTCAATGGGGAACTAATGAAGTCATGTTGGACGCTGCCTCCAAGCGGATCAATGCTTACTACGGTTTATCCAAACGGGAAAACGCCAGGGTTGCCCCCCATCTTAATGCGTCAACCGTTTATGCGGGAAGCTTTGCCTATGCCGGCTGGTACGGAATGGGATTAATGAACTTGGTCCTGCTCGGTTTGCCGTTTCTTTTTAGAAGGTTACTTAACGCTGAAAGCAAGTATTACATAACGGGCATGGCCTTGATAAACACATTGTATCTCTTTCTCATTTTTGATAATATGATCGCTTTCTCGGGTTTTAGCTTTCAACTCGTTTATCCGCTACTCTTTTCCTGGTTGGATAAACCCCTTATGCAACAATTCGGCTCCTGGACCCGGTAGTTTTTGCTAGATTTATCGTCGTAGGTCTCATTTTATTTTCTTTGATCTAAAACCCTGGGCAACGTAGAATGATCTCGGTTTGTATGGGAATTAAAAACGGAGGAAAGTTTATCCAGGAGCAAATTGATTCCATTCTGCCCCAAATTGGGGTAGGTGATGAACTGGTGGTTTCCGATGACGGCTCTACCGATGCGACC
>JBGPGZ010000551.1:0-2915 GCA_041484175.1 Cyclobacteriaceae bacterium
CCAGATACTTTGAAATGCCTTGTGACGCTTAATAACGATGGCGAAGATTCAAAAGAGGCTGAGTTTGGACCGCAGTTCATGGACGTTGATTCAATGGGAGCGAAAATGACGCTTTATATAAAGGAGACTGACTTCGTGTCAAGAGATTGGATTGTAAACTGGAGTAGCAAGGGGTTTGAAATTGGCGGGCATCCTGACGACACCAAACAGGCAGTTGACCCTGACTGGCAAACGATGGATGCCGTATTCAGAAATTTGAACAAAAAGTTGAACAGCCAATATGGGATACCGGTGATGCAAACGGTGACCAACCACTGGTTTGTCTGGTGCGGGAAAAATGCGGACAACACCCGTGATTTTGCAGCTCAGGCAAGGATTGAAGAAAGAAACGGAATCGGGCTGGATTGCAATTACGCCCACTATGACAACAATTCAAACCAAGGGCATTTTCTTGGAGCCCCGGGCACCAACCAGGGCAACTATACCGGAAGCGGGCTTGCGATGAAGTTTTCTGATATCCATGGTAAAATAATAAACGTATATCAGCAATTGAATAATGTGTATGATCAACAGTACATGGAAAATAAAGACCCGGAGGGATATTTCAATTGCTTCCGGGGTTTGATGGACCGGAGTCTGTACGACGAGGTGTATTCAACGATCAGTGTCAAAGCCCATAACAATGAGTATTTCTTTTCGAAGACCCCGCTGATGAAAATGTTGACGTATGCAAGGAGTAAAGGCGTCCCGGTTTGGACGGAACTGAAGCTGCTTGAATTTTTGAGAATGAAAGAGGAAGCTGCATTCACCGACATATCCTGGTCAAATAACCGGCTCATGTTCAAAATACAATCTGCGCTTTTGCATAGCAACGGGCTCACTTGTATGGTTCCTTATCGGTATAACGGGAAAAAAGTAGATAAAATATTTCGCAATGGGGCAATGCAACGGTACGCAGTCAAGTCAGTGAGGGGTTTTGATTATGTATGGTTCACCATCAGACCGGGGATCGACTACAGGCTGGAAATAGAATATTTGAACTAGCGATTGGCAAGAGATTATTGCCACCAAGACACCTGGGTGCACGCCTGTCAAGCGTCGCTCTCGCAGAGGACGAAGCCACATCTTTTGGCCGGCTTAGACCAAGCCAGTACGCTTTGATTGAAATGGAATTAATGATGAGCAAACTGAACGCTCAGAATCTGGAGTTTTGATATTAGGTTATTCCTACCCAGAACTATAACTTGTTATGAATCTACCGTTTCCATGAATATTACCTTTAGCTGCTTATTCTTTTTAGTGATTCAAATTGCCTGCGCGCAGGATTGTTTTCTCGTTGTGAGCAGCGGTGGTGGCGTCACAGGTGCTGCCACCGTTTATAAAATCAGCCTGGATGGAAAGGTTTTAAAACGAAAAGGATTAGGCCAGGTGAACTACGACGAACAAGGCAAACTTAAAAAATCAATAGCCCGAAAATATTATCGCAAAGCAATGTTATTGGTCGGAACGTCTTCTGATTTTAATTATCCCGGCAATTTATACTATTCCATTGCCACCCTGGAGAACGGGAAAGAAAGTAGAATCACATGGGGGGACCAGCAACATCCTGCCCCTGAACAAGCTAAAAGCTTATATCAGGAGATAACAAAGGTTTTAACCGGGCTCGCCTTCACCCCAAACACCACGAAGTAATTATTAATCTATGAAAACGCCACATACCTTGTTGGTTACCACGCTATTTTTATCGCTGTTGACCATGTCCTCGCTTATTGCACAGACTGGTTTTGATGCGAAGAAGAAGCAAAATATTTCAGTGAACACTTCATCTCTTGGTGTTAAAAAGCATGCTTTAAAAAGCGGCATCCGTGCAAGTACTTCAATCGTTCCTCAAGCACGACCCTTTCAACAACCTGTTCTTAAGCAACGACTTCCAAAAGTTATCTACTCTCCCGAAACCGGCCTTCCATCTTTCATAAACTCGACACGAAATAGCACCGCAACGCGTCTTAGCCCGCGAGGCGATGTGCATGCGGCATGTACCAATTACTTGCAGGAACTTAAGCCACTTCTTGGCATCTCCACGTCTGAGTTAGATTTTTCGATCCATAGCATTAAGTCTGATCAAAGCAGCAGGCATCGGGTCCGGCTTGATCAGCGATATAAGGGCATTCCGGTCTATGGGGCAGAAGTGGTAGTGCACCTGAATTCATTTGGCGAGGGAGAGTCATTCAATGGTACTTATTATAACATTGAGAAAAATATTGACATTGTGCCCGGCATTGCTGAACAAGCTGCAGTGGAGAAAGTAAATTCGCAGCTTGCCAGCCGAGCATCATTGCGGCCGTTAAGCGAACAGGGACGTAAAATGGTACAGTATGAGCAACCACAAGTCACCCTTTGCATTTATCGTGAAAAAGGATTGGTTACGACGTTCTTGCTTGCGTACCACATCATAGCCTGTCCTTCAATTCAGCAACGTTGGGAATATTTTATTGATGCAACCACTGGCAACGTGCTTCATCAGTTCCAGACCACCTGTTTTGTTGATGGTCCCAGAACAGCCAGTGCACTTGATCTGCATGCGATTTCCCAAAACCTCAACACGTATCAAGTGGGATCTTCCTATTTTCTGGTCGATGCTTCGAGACCGATGTTTAATTCCGCCGCCTCCGTTTTGCCTGACTCTCCCGTAGGCGGCATTTTTACAATTGATGTGAACAATACCTTCGGTGCAAATGCCTCGTTTCAGCATGTGACATCCACCACAAACGCGTGGAACAATGCTACCGCTGTCTCTGCGCATGTCAACGCAGGAGTAGCGTACGAATATTACAGAACGACTTTTTCCAGAAATTCAATTGACGGTATTGGGGGCACCATTTACTCCATGATCAATGTCCCTGATGATGCTGGAC
>JBGPGZ010000552.1:0-2896 GCA_041484175.1 Cyclobacteriaceae bacterium
GAAGGTTCTCTTCACCTCCTCCGGTACTTCTTCTTTGGGTACGATACTTGAACTTACTTTGGGCGCTTTGAATATTCTGGCCATGTTGGTCTGAGGGTCATCCTCCCCCACCAGCATCATGGGCGTCGGTGAAGAAGCGCCTCCAACTTCTTTCCACACCTGTTTGATAAAAGGCAATGCCCAATCGGCCCCGTAGCGGAAATAAATAACCGCCATTTTGCTTTTTGGTATCTGCTGGGCAGACATCTCACGGTATTGCTCTTCACCACCGGGCAAGATATTCATTACCTCAACCGTATAGTCCTTGCTGATCAAATCGGTCAGAGGATACGCATCTTTGGCATCT
The DNA here is from genome assembly GCA_041484175.1 of Cyclobacteriaceae bacterium. Lineage (GTDB taxonomy): Bacteria > Bacteroidota > Bacteroidia > Cytophagales > Cyclobacteriaceae > ELB16-189. The sequence goes on from JBGPGZ010000552.1 coordinate 347, forward strand.
TGCTTGTTGAAAATAAAAAATATGTCGGTGTCTTTTGTATTCAGTTCTTTGTGTTTCTCGATGATGAGGAGCGACCTCATGTCTTCTACCAACTGCATCGGGCTGAATGCATTGGTGAATGTCATATTTTGAGTAATGTTGTTGCGTATGTTATCAATGAATTCCTGTTGCTGAGCCTTCACCGGTTTGGTCGGGTCTTCGACATGCCAGATGAATGTGTAGAATTTAGTTCCGGAGGCGGCGGATTTCTTTTTGGCAGCCTCAAACTCGTGCATCGGAAACGAGGTATTCTCGTCTTCTTCAAATCTTCTCCCGAACTCACCACTTAAAATGTGCAGGGAACAAGAAGCCGATTCCAGATTTTTGGCAACATTGTTTTTGAAATCATCGTCCGAAGAGGGACAATCATTGTTGGGGATCACATGAAATCCCGCCCGTGTAAGGATCAAAGCCATCTCTTCTCTTTTTGCTTTGAGATCGTTGGAAGTCCAGGCTAGAAACACGACAGGCTGAGCGATGTCTAAAACGGCAACCCGTATGTCGCTGGGCACGGTCGTGTTATACCAGAGCGGCATAGCGGCGACCTGTCCTGGACGTGAACTCTCCTGAGGTTTTGCTACGGGTTGAGATTTTGATCCCAAACTCTTTATTCCCGCTACAATTTCTTTTATTGCATTGGCGACTTTATTAATTTGATTCCGGTAGATCGTATTATTCGTATTGTCCTGCCGATCGTCGTCTTTGGGCCGCAACGGCCGGTTTACGCCCTGCGCATGATAAATAAAATCGATCGACCGGAGGGCGTCCTGCAGAACATTTTCCAGCAACCCCACATCTTCTTTCTCGATTTCATGAATTCTTACCGGAAGGATTCTGCTGGCAACATTTCCATTGGGAAGCTTAATCTCTCTTCCATAACGGTCATCAGAAGCAGCCTTGCTGAACAGCAAGAACTCGTTGTTCCAGGCAAAACTCTTTGTGTCGCAGTATGTCTGGGAAACAATGGGAATAAAAATCAGGGCCTTTATCTTGGAAGAAATCGTATGATCGACATGATGGGATTCCAGGAGCCCGTCGGCAGGATTTTCGTCAAAAAAAACAGTGAGCTTATCTTTCACTGTGGCCACTAACTCCCTGCGGAGCTTCTCAACAAACTCACTCACCCATCCATCGTATTCGTTGTCATTATGCCGGTAGCTGATAAAAATATCGTATTCGTAACCTGGGAGGATGGAGGGCATTCGGGGAGTCCGGATTTAGATGTCTCCTAAGATAGCAATTCAAATCTGTAATGTGCAAGTTTAGCATAACACCGGTAAGGGATTTTGGATAGGTTCTTAACCAAGAAGGCTTTGCGACGGACTTCAAATCCCTGAAAACAGGGAATGATGATGGGGCCTTTCTGTTTTCCCCGAGGGCTTCAAAGGCGATAAGTAATTGTTGCAGTGGTCTTTCTGCAAACGCGGCACACTCTTTAACCAATCAGGACATTTATCGTCTTTTCTGCATTCATATAAAATTTAATACATTATTTTGACAAAGGCTTATTGATCCCTATGGCACGACAGATATTCACATCCCGGATGTCTTCTATCCTCGCACTAATGGGCGTATCCATAGGCTTGGGAAATGTCTGGCGCTTTCCTTACATGATGGGTAAATTCGGGGGAAGCGCCTTTCTCTTTATATATGTACTGTTTACCGTTTTGTTTGCGGTGCCTGCGCTTTGCGCAGAACTGGCCCTGGGTCGCGAATCACGAAAAGGTCCGATCGGTGCATTTCAGCTTGCGTTAGGACCTAGCACAGGCATGATGATCGGCTACCTGCTCCTTTTCACCGTACTGATCGCCGACTCCTATTATATCGTTGTCATCGGAAATGTATTCTTCACCACCTGGTTCAGCCTCGCGAGCGGATTCACAAACAAAAATAACGACCAATTCATGAACAGTTTGAATAATGGGTGGGTTCAATTCACTTTCTCCGCTGTCATATTGGCGGCCAGTCTGCTGGTCATAAGAAGGGGTCTTATCAAAGGGATTGAAGCCGTCAGCAAATGGATGGTCCCTTTTTTTTTCATGGTGGTCTGCGTATTGATTATCGAAACGCTTACCCTCAAAGACGGCATGAATAAAATGCTTGTCTTTTTAAGACCCGATATCGGCGCCATCGATAGCTCCGTCCTCTTTGCGGCATTAGGTCAGGCTTTTTTTTCGTTGGGCCTCGGGGGAACTTTTTTGTTGATGTACGGAAGTTATATGGCAGATCAACAATCCATTTCGAAGTCAGCGATCGCAACTGCCGCCGGTGATGTCGGCTCGTCCCTGCTTGCCGCGATGTTTATTGTGCCGGCCATTCTGATCTTTAACCTCGACATGAATTCGGGACCCAACTTAATATTCATCACCTTGCCCCGGCTTTTTAGCCAGGTCCCCGCAGGCAGGTTGATGGGAACGTTGTTCTTGCTCTCCCTGACAATGGTGGGCTTTCTCAGCGGCATCGCTGCACTGGAAGTACTGGTGGGCGGCATCAAGGATGATACAAGGATTC
>JBGPGZ010000553.1:0-2889 GCA_041484175.1 Cyclobacteriaceae bacterium
ATAAAGGGATAAAGATATTCGAGGGTGAAAAGCTTGTACGCGAGATTGATCTACCTTTTTCGAAAGGAAATAAGGTCATTTCTATCAAAAAAGACCGATTGGGGAGGATTTGGATTGGATCCCTGGGAGGTTTGGGAATGGTGCAGCATGAGAAGATTGTCTGGTTCAACCATAAAAATGGAATGGCGAGCGATTCAGTGAATGATATTGAATTTGATAATTCAGATCGTGTATGGATAAGCTATCAGGGGAATGGTATCGGGGTCTGGGATGGTAAGACGTTTACTAATTTTGGTACCTCCTCCGGTCTTTCAAGCCGCTATGCCTTTGGATTGCAATTCATACCTGAAGAAAACAGTTTGTTTGTTTGCAGTTACAACAATGTGAATGAAATACGGGGTGATCGCATAAGAAAACTGGATATTCCGAAGTTTGATAACGTTACGACCTTTTGCATAAGCCGCTATAAAAAAGATTTCCTGGTGATTGGTTCTGCCGGGCGAGGTATTTGTATCTATAACTTCAAGACGGGCAATATACGGCACCACTCAAAGACCGATGGGCTTTCATCAAGTTTCATTTATTTTGTCAAGACCGATTCAGAAGATAACATTTGGATTGGAACCGAGAAAGGAATTGAACGACTGAAACTTAGCGAGGCCCTTGACATTGAGGAGTTTTTACATTTTTCAGAAGCCGACGGATTGCAGGGGCTTGAGACCAACTTCAACGCTTGTTTTATAAACGGTGAGTCAAAGTATTTCGGCCTCGTTGACGGAGTTTATCGTTTTGAGAATGCCTTTAAACAAGATCTTCGTGAATACGGATTGCGGCTTACCGATGTCCAGCTGTTCTATGGTGATGAAGACGCAACAGCGTATGCGGATACATTCTCCTATTTTTTCAAAGTCCCGATCATGCCCCGTTTTCCGGCAAACAAGAACCACCTTACTTTCAGCTTTTCGAAGGTCAATAAACAGGGTCCCCAGCTGGTCAAGTATCGTTATTTTTTGGAAAATCATGATCTGAATTGGTCGCCTCCGACTGAAACCGGCAACGTAACGTACAGCAATTTATCGCCCGGCGATTATTCTTTCAACATCATGGCAACCGCCTCCAATGGGAGGTGGACTGCGCCTGTAACCTATGCATTTTCCATACTCCCTGCATTCTATCAAAAAGCCTGGTTTATTGTTGCGTTGTTCGTTTTTGTTGCAGCTATTGTCATTTTTTCCTTTTACCTGAAGGTTCGTCAGAAAGTGAATCGTGTGTTGACCGTTGAAAAGATCCGATTTGAAGAAAACATAAGACTGCGCAAGGAAATAGGCCGGGACTTTCATGACCAAATGGGAAATCAGTTGGCCCGCATTATTAACTATGTAAGCCGGATAAAGATCGACAAGGGAAAGGATTTATTCTGGTTGGATCATGTTGAAGAGTCCGCAAAGAACCTGTTAACAGGAACCAAAGACTTTATCTGGGCGCTGGACCCTGGGAACGGAACCTTGTCGAATTTATTTATTCACTTGAAAGACTTTGGAGAAAAGATGTTCCTTGAAAAGAGAATTGAGTTCTCAGCATTCTTTGAGGCAGGGGAGAACATTTTGTTACCGGAAGGATTCGGGCGCGAGATCAACTTCGTTTTGAAAGAAGCAATGACCAATGCCTTTAAGCACTCAGGAGCCACCATGATCAGCTTGGCCATAAAAAGGAGCATGAACAGAATTGAATTCATCGTCAGGGACAATGGGGTTGGAATGTCAACCGAAAACCTGGAAAACAAGGAAGGCGGGATTTACAACATGAAATACCGGACGAAAAAGATGAACGGTGACTTCCAGGTCCTGCTGGAACAAAATCAAGGGACCGAAATCAGACTTACGATACTCACTAGCAACAAATCCAACGGAATATATGATTCAGCACTTAAACAAAAATAGAGTCATCATCATAGAAGATGATAAAATATTAAGAGAATGCTTCACGTACATTGTGAACAGTTCTGACAAATTCATGGTCGTTGGCGCTTATCGCACAGGCGAGGAAGCGCTCGCCGATATGATCCGGAAAAAACCGAACATCGTCCTCATGGACATTGAACTTCCGGGGTTAAGCGGCATAGAGACTACCCATAAGATCAAGGACCGGTTTCCTCATATCGATGTGGTGATCGTGACCGTTTACGAAGACAATGAACTTGTTTTCAACGCCCTGCGTGCGGGGGCCTCTGGGTATGTCACCAAAAGCGCAAATTATCTTGAACTGACAGCCGCCCTGGAAGAAATTGTGCGCGGAGGCGCTCCGATGAGCAGTAAGATCGCCAAAATGGTGATTCATAACTTTCATGTGAATCCAAATTCCCCGCTGACAAAGCGTGAAAGAGAAGTACTTACCTTAATGGCGGAGGGCAAAACCTATTCACAAATTTCGAACATGCTGATCATCTCCCCGGAAACGGCAAGGTCCCACATCAAAAACATTTATGTAAAGTTACAAGTAAATAAAAAGTCGGATGCCATCGAATTTGCAAATCAGAACAAACTGATATAGCAATTGGCCGGCAGGGACAACCCATCGTGTCTCCCCTCAATTGGGTTATTTTCTACGAGTCATACCAACAGTAATTTTTGCGGTGAGACCCTCGCTTTCGCAAGGTGGGGGTATCCTCTTTATTGAAAAGGGGGATGGCCTATCCCATCAAAATCCACCGTTATCACTTTTCCCTTGATTTGAAACTGTGTGAAAACGCGGTAAAAATTTTCCTTTGGAATTGGCACAAGGAATTCTGGATCACCATACTCCGTTTCCGTTGCATGAGCGTGAATAAAATCTCCCGAAGGTGAAATAAGGACGCTGTGGCCTGCGGCTCCCAGGTATTCTTCTACTGGG
>JBGPGZ010000554.1:0-2885 GCA_041484175.1 Cyclobacteriaceae bacterium
CATTCAAAAATACATTTATCCAATGAGGGGCCGCAGCATAATTCGCCTGGCCAAAAAAATAAATCACGGGGATTAGCAATGACGTCTCCCGGTTGAAAGCCCCCAGCGTTGTGATCGCGACGATCCACCATGGGCTTAAGTTGCGCATGATCACCAGCCCCGCCAACAGGTAAAGTATTACATCCATATACGTATTAAACGAGAGGTCACTATCAATAACCGCATTGCCCATCATCATTGCGATCAGCATGAGCCCGAGCCATCGCATCAACCGATTGGCAGTAAAATGGGAAAAATAGATCCATGCCAGTCCAAAGATCAGCAGGTGTTCAAGAAAGCGAAACCCCACAAAAATGATATTATACTTTATGAACTCAGGATTCTGGGTCAACTCCATCATCCTTTTGGTCAACTCATTTTTGTCACCAGAGTTATCGGGCGGCCGCAGGCCAGCGTTTGAAAAGTCAACCAAACGGAAAATCGTTGCATCGGCAACCTGATAGGCGGCTTCCAGCAGCCATGGACACAACACCCGGTACTGCCAGGGATTAAAGAACATCGATTTTCCGCTCTTAAAATCAAGCAAGCGATTGTATTGTTCAATGGCATACCCACGGTAGTAGTTTGTATAAATAGGATACAGCGCCATCCAGGACACGGCGATTGCAATCACCGCGCCTTTTAGCCATTTATTTACTGAGGACCATGGTGTAGTGAGGGTATCCATACATTCTTCTTTTTGTTTTCTCCACGATGGTAAATCCGATTTCCTGGGCAACCGCGCTCGTCCTTTCCAATGCCCATTCGTGCCCTATTTCTCCTGAAAAAATGAGGTCGTGCATCTTGTTAAAGAAAACCCAGGGGCTTGCGCGATCAATATCTTTTAGGACAAAGGTAGCCCCCGGCCTCATGCCTTTATAAATATTCAGCAAGAAGCCCTTCTTGATTTCTTCCGGAATATGGTGAAGGACATCAATCAAAAAAATATAATCAAATTCACCGGCGTTTGCCGGCATGTCCATACCGTTGTAAATGTGAAAGTCCGTCTTCAGGTGCTGATAGGTCGAAAGTAGTTCCCTTGCATTGGCCACCAGTTTTTCACTTATCTCAATTCCTGAAATCCGGGATACCTTTGTAAATTCTGCGAGCAGCAAGGCAAATTGGCCGGAGCCACAACCGATATCGAGCACGCTTAAAGGCCGGTCGCCCAACAGGTTTAATAAATCATCAAAAGGGCAAATCAATGGACGATAGCTTACCTTTAACTGGTCTATAAAGCCAGAGTGTATGGTTTTTTCTTTCAAAAACTTTACCAGCTCACTGTTTGCTATCATGCCATTTTACACAAATCAGTTTCTCCTTGCCAACAGCGGCCTTTCAATAAGCATATAACTTCCATAAGCCGTGCCGATGCATACGGCAATAAACAGAATAAATCCGAGTGCCAGCACAAGAGCCGGTTGGCCCATCAAAAATTTATTGAAGGTCATCCAGATGACCCAATGATAGATGTACAATCCATACGATATTTTGCCCAAAAACACCATCATTTTATTACCCAGTATCTTATCCGCGAGGGAATTTCCCGTAGATCGAAGGCCAAATAAAATAGTCGCCATGGCGGCGAAGCCAAGTACGGAATAAGACCACACATGTTGAAAGTTTTCAATGATCCCGATGGAATAGCCCAAAGAAGTCGGGCTCACCGCAATCCCCTGCACTTCGAGGCTCTGGTAGTTGATTGCTCCGATGATGAGCATCATAATCACAATAATTGCTAGCCACCGCGCAGGGTTGTGAATCCTGCTGCTCAAACCAAAGACCGGAATGCTGGCCCCATAAGCAAAGCTGTCCCATTGGGAGAACGTAAACCGGTAAATAATCTGACCGATGAAATCATGAGGAACCTGGGTCTCCAGCAGGTATTGTCCCAACCAGTACCGGACCAGGGGCGCACCCAGTAAAAAAAAGATCAGGACGATACGGAGTTGCCGTACTGTCAGAAAAAAGATAAGCAAAGGCCAGAGTAAATAGAATTGTTCTTCAATGCAAAGCGACCAAAAATGAGTAAAGAAAACATCAAACTTGAATCCTTTGAAAAGGGGATAAAGATTGTACGAATACGAGAACAACCAGGGTGCCGTCATCGGAAAATCGACCGGCCTGTGAAAAGTAAAGTACCAGACGGTCACCAGGGCCAGGTAAATATAGTAGATCGGAAAAATTCGCAGCGTTCTTCGCCAATAGAAGCGCTTCAAGTAATCACCCAACTTCCGGTGCTTACTTTCCAACAAAATGGTAGTAATCAGATAACCCGAGAGTACAAAAAATAACTGAACGCCAACCCAACCAAATGCAAAAAAATAATTATAGTGGAATACCATGACGAGTGCAATGGCAAGACCCCTCACACCGTCCAGGTTGCGTACGTACTGCATTATAAAGAGAAAAAAAATTCCACCGAAGAGATTTCGGTGGAATTTAGGGAATTTCTAGTTCTTGATGAACTTACTGAGAACGACATGCCCATCCGAATACCTGAGTTTCAATAAGTACACGCCATTCGGTACGGTGCTATTGTCGACATCCAGTCTAAAGTCAGCGTTTATGTCATCGATGTTGTAAGAACCATGGTGTACTTCTACACCCAGCATATTGACTACCGTGCTTTGCACTTCGCCAATGGATGAGTCTTCGCTCTTGATATGAAGACCACTCGTTTCGGTCGCAGGATTCGGGTACAGCGTCACCACCGGGTTCGCCAGACCATATCGCACTTCTCTCCTATTTCCTGAGCCCTCATTAGGAGTCACTCTGCCTCCCGCAGGAACCTTTCGATCAGTAGGATACCCATTGATGATCATGGCATTAAAGATAGCCCATGG
>JBGPGZ010000555.1:0-2874 GCA_041484175.1 Cyclobacteriaceae bacterium
ATAAATATCAATGGTATAGCTCAGGGACTGAAAGGTGAAGAATGAAACACCGACGGGAAGAAAAATGTCAAACGGTTTGTATGTCACACCTGCCATGGCGCTGAAAATTTCATGGAGAAAGTTGGTGTACTTGAAATACGCGAGCAGCCCGAGATTAATGACCAGGCTAAAGGTCATAAGCGAAAGTCTTTTCCAGTAGATAGGTGTGCGGTATATAAAATTGGCAAGGGCATAGTCGACCACGGTGGAGGCTACCAATATTAAAAAGTAAATACCGCTCGATTTGTAATAGAAGTACAATGAAAACAGCGTGACAAAGGTGAGCTTTGGACGATGGGTCTTGCTGAGCCTGTAATAGATGCCCAGGAATACGAGAAATAAAAACAGGAAGAACCCGCTATTGAAAATCAACGGCTCTTCAGGATTGTACAGAAATTGCTTTCCCAGTTTATGGATGTCGATATTGAACATATTCGTCGTATCCTTTCACAATGGCTTGGTAGAGCATGTTACCCTGTAACTCATAACCCGGCACGGTAAAGTGAATTCCGTCCTTTTGCAGCAATTTGTTTTTCTGCCACAAATCGGCAGAATGTTTGCCTCCGCCGATGGTGTATAAATCCCAATACGCCAGGTTGTGCTTGTCGGCATATTCAATGATCTTATCGCGGATGATCTCCACGCCTGGGTTTCTCCTGGTTTTTCTGCGATAGGAATCGGGCGGTGTAGTCAGTAAGAATGTCGCATTGGGATTCTTGACCTTCAACCGCTCAATCAGTGTTTCGATCTGGTAGGTAAACTGAAGGTCGATATACGGATAATCCAGCGCCTCATTGGTACCCAGCGAGAGTATAAACAAATCGGGGGCCAGCGCTGCAGTTTGTTCGACAAAGAGAGATGCGGCGAGATAGTGTCTGAACTTGGCGGCGTTCACACCAACAGCGTGATATACTACACCGGGGTTTCCATTTTCCAAATCGATTCCAAACAAGGTGGTTTGCGTCTGCGCCGGTGTTGACTGCAGCATTTGAAACGACACCTGGTGCGTGTTGGCTGGCAGCACAACGGTGGAAGTATTGGCAAACTGTTCAACCGTGTACGGCCCGATATAGGCGAGGTTTTCGCTGACTGAATCTTTGACTACCATGTGAAAGCTGCTGAAATCTTTTTGAAAGAAGAGCGTTATCTTATTGAAGCCATAGTCAAGGGAAGGGGCGTCGAGCGTCTTGATGGTAAGGTTCGCGTTCGCCTGCCGCGTTCTCAATGTAATGCCACCGATCCCGATGGGTAACGGTTGCTCGGGGAAGACCATCCGTTTTACTTCCCAACTCGCTGAGGAGGAGGTCGCAATGCTAAGCGGTTCATTGGTGCGGGCTACCCGGCCAGGGACAATAAGGCCCCGGCCCCCGTTGCCGAAGTTTCTTTGAAGCAGCTGGCGCACCGTGCCACTTAAAATGTCTGCCTGGATGTGGGAGTCACCAATCTGTATGATAGGAACATGAATGTTCTCTCTTTTTCGAAGCCGGTAGAGCTTTTCATAGAAATCAGAAAGTGAAACAGCATTGTGGATCAGGTTCGCTTCCGGGTCGAGGAAACTCATATCATTTTCTTCGGCAAAAGCAAGGCTATCCTGCCCCAGAAGGGGAGAAACAACCACCAACGAAGCGAGAAAGCTAATGACTATTTTTTCTTTCAGGGACATTTTTTACTTGTTCATATAAAATAGCGTCGGCCAGTCTTTTGGCTATTCTTCGGCCGCCCCAATACGTGAGGTGGGTATAATCTTTTGCCGCCAGCGGTGGCGTGGCAGCTACCATTTTTACCATGCTGTTCTTACCGCCCATCGCCGCAAACAGATCCCAAAAGGCGATCTTGCACTGTTTCGCGATTTCACGCTGGGCATTGCGCATCAACAGGATGTTGGGCATCGTCACGAATTTTCCGTTTTGGTTGTAGCTGCGATCGCTGACGCCGATGAGGAGGATGCTGCTCTCCGGAAAATTCTCCTTAAAACGCTTAATGACTTTGACCATCTTGTTGACATACCAGTCGTATCCGATGCTGTCTGACTCGTTGACCACATTCAACCCATACTGGAACAGGATGAGTTTGTAATTTTGAAACCGGTTAAACTCCCGCAGTTGACGGGGTTCGATTTGGCCTAACCCCATGCCCGAATTTCCACGCATGGAGAAATTGTCAACGTAGATGCCGGCTTCGTCTTCAAAACTTACTCCGTAGATCTTTAAACTGTCGACCGGCCCGAGGTGCAATTTGACGGCGTTGGCATCGCGGCATGAAAATACGGTCTGCTGCAGTGTGTCTGAAGTTTTCAACGACCGGTCGAAGGAGAGCGTATCATTCAGCGTGTAGTGAAGTGAGGAAGGAAGGGGACTGACGTAAAAAAGTTTTAGTTTGCGGAATTTGCCTGCCCTTCTTCTTCCCGGTTTGTACTCAACCTCGTTTCCGTCCTGCGGAACGAAGCAGTATCCCGACAGACCGGGCGGTGCAAACGGACTTTTGTCGCCGACAATCCAAAACGTCTTCCAGCCGCTAAACGAATGTGTGATGGTAGCCCTGAACTGGGTTACCTCAGAGGTGATCGGAACATACCCGACGCCGTTTCCTCCAAATAGTTGCTGGAGCGTGTCGCGGAAACTGGCGCAAAGGATGTCCCCTTCAATAAATGAGTCGCCAAAAAAAGCCACTTTCACCGGACGGCGGCGGGATCCTCTTAAGGCCCGGAAGAATTTGTTGAGCGCATGGTGATTATCGCTGTAGTCTTCAATGCATGTAATGCCTGGCTTGCAAGGTGATTTCCTGACAGCAGGCGCTTTTGCTTTCTTTTTGACAGAGTCCTTTTTAGCAAGGAGA
>JBGPGZ010000556.1:0-2872 GCA_041484175.1 Cyclobacteriaceae bacterium
ATCCGGAGGGGATGATGACCCTGATCCGGGACCTGGTACCCTTGAATTGATTTCCCTGAGGAGTCTCTTCTGGTCATTCACAGTAGCCAGACAAATCCGCGCGAATTCTCAAAGACAGGGCATTTTATTCTCCTCAACTGCGTTACAAGAGTGAATTGTAAGCGGGCAAAACAAACATCCTATGAATAATCCATTCAGAAGAATACTCCGTCACTTCTTCAGCGGTACACTTTTCATCGTTCCCCTGGTAGCAACCGCCTATTTTATATATGTCTCGTTTCGATGGCTTGATGGTCTGTTGAACCTGCCGTATCCCGGGATTGGATTCGCGATCATCCTGGGGGCGATTACCGTGTTCGGATACCTTACAACCAACTTTGCTTTTAAAACTTTCTCGGATTGGTTTGATCATGGCATGAACCGCATCCCCCTCATTAAGTTGATCTACGCATCCATCAAGGATTTGATGGCAGCTTTTGTCGGCGACAAGCGGAAATTCAATAAGCCCGTGCTGGTAACCATCAATAAGGAAAACAGTCTTCACCAGATTGGTTTTGTTACCCAGGCAGACCTTTCAAATCTGGGATTGAGTGACATGGTGGCCGTCTACTTGCCTCATTCCTATGCCTTTTCAGGAAATCATTTCCTGGTTCACAAGGAAAATGTCAGACCTCTTGATATTTCAGGGCCAGTCGCCATGAAATTTATTATCTCGGGCGGCGTTTCAGGTTTCAGGGAAGGTTAATCTTTTTTCTTACTTTTAAAGAATGAATTTCAGAAATCTGACACTATTTCTTTTTTTTACGGTGATTGCGTGCGACAAGGGAGAAGCCCTTTACCCCGAAGTGCTGACGGATGACCCTCAGCAAATTGGAATAACCAGTGTTGTCATTGAAGGTAATATTAAAGAGACCGGCTCCGTGCGGCCCATCCGTTACGGTTTCCTTTGGGACACGGTGGGCGATCTGAATATACTTTCTGCCAAGAACAGACTCGATCTTGGGTCCACCAATTTAAAGAAGATCTACAGCATCAAACTCGACAACCTTACGCCAAACACCGAATATTTTGTCAAGGCTTATACCGCCAGCATGGATTATTCAAAATTGTACTACGGCAACGAGATTTCATTCAGGACGTTGCAATAAGTCCATTCCCGCAAGACTTAACGATATTTTTGCTGATAATTAACTCTTAAAAGGAAAAAGTCAGTCCCAAAATGATCCTTGATTGTAATTTTGTTTGGCCATCATATATATTTTGAGTGACTGGAATGAATGCCATTGCATTGACTCCAATCTTATTGCGAACTACATTGAGCCCCAGGGTAGCGTTGAAATTGTACCCATTGCTGTTTTCAACTTCGGAACCTACATAGGTATTGATTGCGTTCTTTTGAATGTTCACCCCGGCGTTAGGTTTGATCTTTGTATCCGCCAGCGCAAACGTATAATAATAGGAGCTGTTGATGTAGGTTCGGTTTCCAAACCTGTAATCCTGGTGATTGGCAGAGTTTATCCTGTATGCGGCATTGGTAACAATGCCTTGCCTGTTCCACATCAGATTGTGCGTAATGTTTAATAGGTAATCTACGCTGCCAGTGCCCGCCTGCGAATTGAAGTCGCCGATGTTGAAGTCGGGATTGCTGGTGTCTATCCGATTGACTCCAGTGGGGAGTTTGATCCCGCCTCCAAAGTATAATTCATTGCGCAGTGTGGTTTTCTCGTTCTTACTAAGCGTTGCAACGCTCCAAATTTTGTAGTTTACCAACACGAGAGCGTCTCCAGGACCATTTGAAATAGTAGTCCCGTCATCGCTTACTTTCCGCGAGAAGAGATAAGGCATGAAAACCATTACCTGGAATTTCTTGAAATTATATCCACCCCAAACTTCCATTGTCTTATAATAATCATGACTGAATTGGGTGGCATCAGTCCGGAGAACGGAATTGAATTGAGACGAAGTATATCGATAACCCACAAAGCCCTTTGCGAAATTTGGCAACAGACCGATTTGAAAATTGCTGTTGCTGCACCCGCAGATCTCACAGGCGAAACTGCCGGAGGCAGCCATGATAGATAGAATTGCGGCCAATGAAGAAGACTTATTCATTTAAATATTGTTTAGAAAGACTTGATGGACCCTGTTTGTTAATGAAGTCAATGCGCTATTTTAAAGTGTTTCAACACCCTTAATGCCCGCAAGGTATTCCATCTGCTTGACTTTCCAGAATTTTCCATATCGAAATGTGTCAGCCCTGGATGCTTTGCCGCAAGGGGCCATTGGCCATTGCTGTTTTTCTTCTCCAAAATAATCTTTATGGCATCCTGCATCCGGCTATCATATGCAACCCCGGCAAATTGGAAATAATCGAGTGCCTTGAGGATGTCGTAGTACCAACGTTCGGGGTAACAAAGATTCAGAAAGGCCGGACGAATAACCTTTCCCGTTTTGTGAGAACGAAAGAGTTTGTGGACCAAAATAAATTCCTGTGAAGTTCGCTCTGCGGTCTCCAATTCCTTTTTTCGGTAGCTGTAACCATTGCTCCTGTATTCCAGGATCCCTTCAATAACCGAGAGTGTAGAATGCAACGAACTGTGCGTGGCACCCTTTTTATTGGATTGACAATTGAATCCACCATCCTTCATTTGTTGGGACAATAGGAAATCAACTACCGACCTTAATTTCTCCTCCTTTACACCGAAATAGGATGAATAATTCAATACCATACCATTCACGCAGACATCACTTTTTTTGAGCGATCTCACGGCACTTATTCCTCCATCGGGACATTTTTCATTTTCAAAAATAATTTCAAGAGTTTCTTTTATTGATTTGTTTTGAGGAGAGATGGAAAGCTTTTTTAAATCCA
>JBGPGZ010000557.1:0-2848 GCA_041484175.1 Cyclobacteriaceae bacterium
CATCTTCGTTGACATCCGTGGCGTAGTTGAGAAATGAATCACTGTATCCTTTTGTGTAGGCGAATTTCTTATGCTTCCAGATGTGATGTGCCTTCCACTCCGGCGCCTCAAACGACCTCGCACCCGCGATTATATCCGTCTTCCCATCCCGGTTCACGTCGCCTACCGCCACACCCTCCGAGTAGAATTCATCCCAGAGATGAAACTTCTTAAATTTGACATCCCTTCCCGGAGTCTGTGCCATCGAGACAGTCAGTACCGTCACTGCGATGAGTGTTGTGGAGCACCAAAGGATACCCGTTGTTATTTTTTTCATAACGACATGATTAAAACTTGATTCTTGATTCTATTTGATTCTGGATTCTGTGGATCTATTTCTATTGTTTCCGGGCGCACTCCCCGGCTAAGAAAATTTTCACGCAAAGACCGCAAAGGAATGCCCGCAAAGAATGCAAAGAGATACTTCTTACTCCTTACTTCTTACTCCTCACTCCTTACTCCTCACTCCTTACTCACTTCACCAATTCAACAGATACGTCAACAATATATCAAACTCCCGTTGAGTCAGCGTATTCCCAAAATAATCCGGCATAATCGTGTAGCGTGATGCTTTCTGTTCTGTAATGTCTTTTTTCGGAACCGAAAACTCTTTACCCGACAAATCCCCGAAGACAATCACTTCACCCTGATCCCTCCGATACAGCCCGGTCAGTACCTTGCCGTCTTTTAGTTTTATCGTGTAATTTCTGAAAGCCTCGGAAATGTTGCGATTGGGGTCCAGGATTTTTTCTGCCAACGCTTTCGCTCCGCGCTTACCGATACCATGAAGCTGGGGACCAATCCCGGAATCGGTTACCCGCCGGTGGCAAACTCCGCAATTCATTCCAAATACGATTTGCCCCGAGTCCGATTGAATAGAGGACGGCTTGAACGATGCGAAGGCTTTTAGTCTTTGATCGATGAGCGTCTGTCTCTCCTCGCTGATCGGTGAAAGGTTAGCGATGAGGTCGTCGTATTCCTTTTGTTGTTTCGCCGAAACATTAAGGAGGATCCTTTCCTCCACACGCGGATCGACCAGCGTGCGCGCAAGGAACGACCCGTTTCTAACCTGCTTGAAAACAATCTCCTTGCCGTCTCCCGAACCTGCCAGGGCGGTGGCGATGACGGCCTCCAGATCCGGCGGCGCTTTTTTTACTCCTGTCAAAACCTGATAGCTGGAAGGGCCGGGAAATTCACCCAATACGGCCGCCACCTTTTTCTTAAACGGCAGCGGAGTAGTGTCACTCATCAATATTTTTCCTGCCAGTTCAACCGCATGATTGTCGGTAGCCAATTTCAGAATGGATCTCAACGCCGAGGTTTTCAGATCAACGTCGGCGGTCGAATTCTTTTCCAGAAACGCATTTAATGCGGGCTCGAGCGTGCGAACTTTGTAGTCACCCGCAAGTTGTACCGCAACGCTTTGTTGCAGCTTGATCTCTTCAGACGATGGACCATTGGGAGGATACTTTT
Organism: Cyclobacteriaceae bacterium; assembly: GCA_041484175.1. GTDB lineage: Bacteria > Bacteroidota > Bacteroidia > Cytophagales > Cyclobacteriaceae > ELB16-189. The sequence goes on from JBGPGZ010000557.1 coordinate 1,513, forward strand.
GAAGTACACTTTCTGCGATCTCGACCCCCCAGGGTTTCAACAATTTTTCTTTCCCGCTTCCGCCGCGCGCGGCCAGACCCTCTTTTATGCCTTTGAATGTCAGCGATCTTAGTTCGATTTCCTCGTTTTTTTTCTCCCTGGCGTGTTTGATCACCGCATCCAGTTGCCCTTCCGGGATAAAGCGCATCACCTGCTGGTAGGCCAGTTGTGTTTTTTCCTTTCGCATCGAATAAGAATTCAGATAGTGCGCAAGAAAGACAGCCGCATCCGGCGAAGCCACATCCACCAGAACGGCGGCGATAAAGCCAGCATCCTGCTCGCTCCATTCTTTTGCGCCAACCTGTTTCATCAACTGCTTGTCGCGCAATAAGTTTCGCAAGCACAGCCGCGAAGTATAGATCAGGTGTGTGTCGATAGCAGGCGCTGTTTTTAAGATGGAAAGAGAAGCCTCCACCGATTTCATATCGCGATAATTCATGAGCAGTTCAACTGCCGCCCTTTGTACATGTGGATTGGTGTCCTTCACCGAATTGAGGATGAGCGGATAAAAATCGTCGGACGTTGATTTCCACTCCCGCAGAATGCGAAGCGAATGCAATCTTACCACCGGGTCAGGGTGAACCAGCGATGTACTCAGGACCTCCTCCGTCAATGCATTAAGGCGATACGACACCCAAAGCATGTGTATATATTTTCTTGGGCTCGTTGCTTCAGCACTCTGAAATGATTTTATCAGCATTGACTTTATGGGAAGTGCTGCTGGCTTTCCAATCCGGTCCACCAATTGATCAGCCGCCGCCATGCGCGAAGTCAGATTGTCCACATCCAACGTGGCCAATAGATCATTGACCGAGGCGGTGGTCAGATCTTTGGCATCGTTTTGCTGACCCTTGTAAGTGATCCTCCATATTCTGCCGCGCTGCTTGTCTCTTTTGGGATGACCCAGCGGCACTTCATAATGTCCGATGATGGCATTGTAAAAGTCGGCGACATAGAGCGCCCCATCGGGGCCCAGTTTGATGTTCACGGGCCGGAACCACGGGTCGGCGCTCTTGACAAAATCTATTTCCGATTTACCAACCGGCGATGAGCCATTGTTCACCCACGAATACCGGTGTACCCTGGAAGTGACCGCGTCGCCGATAAAGAAATTACCCTGGAATGCTGCAGGGAACTTTGTGTCCGCGTAATACGCGATTCCGCAGAGGGCGGTCGCTTCATTCTCCAACGGCTTCATGTCGGGCGCAAACGCCATGATCTCCACTTTTCCAAAATGCGGGTAGTCGCCGCCCTGGATCAGTTGATACAGTGGGGAGCTATGGCTGTCGGTTGAATA
>JBGPGZ010000558.1:0-2839 GCA_041484175.1 Cyclobacteriaceae bacterium
CTCCGGATTGAAGGGCTTCCTTAAAACTTCTTTGTTTATTGATAACATTTTTAGGTGGCGGTGCCTTGCCTTTCACCCACCCACGATATTGAGAAATGACATCGACCGCTGCAATTGTCGGAATGTAGGTGACATTATGCTCTTTCATCAACTTCCCCGTTTCCACATCGATAAAGTCACCGTGTTCAATGGTTTCCACACCGGCCAGTACCGCTCGCCTGATAGCCTCTTTACTTTTGGCGTGTGCAACGGTAGGACGTCCGCTGCTTTTGGTGGTTTCGACGATGGTCTTCAGTTCTTCGATTGAAAAAGTAGGTTGATCTTCTTCTTGCAGACCCCACCGGTAATCGGCATAGACTTTTATGAAATCAGCACCCTTGCCGATTTGATCCCTGACCACGCGGATCAAATTCAAACCATCCGCGGCCTCCGCACCGAGCATGATCTGCATGTCGGTGTCATAACCTTTCGGACCATAGGATCCGGTTGAAACGATGGCCCTGCCCGCTACAAACAAGCGAGGGCCAGGAATGATACCTTCGTTAATGGCGCGCTTCAATGCAACGTCGGAATATCCTGCCCCTTCAGTTCCCAGGTCGCGTGCCGTGGTGAAACCCGCCATCAGGGTATTTTTGGCATGAACGGTTGCGCGGGCGGTGCGGTACGAATCGGATTCCTTTAGTACCTGGGTATCCCAGTCGGTGATATTATACGGATACAATAGCAAGTGGGAGTGGCCTTCAATCAACCCTGGCAATAACGTTGTGTTGGGCTTGTTGATTTTAATAGCTCCTTCCGTTTCCCTGATTTTTTCCTTTGGCCCTGCGGCGATTATCTTATCATTCTCTACTATGACGGCCCAGCCTTCGTGCATGACCTCACCGTCAAATACACGATCCGCTGTAATGTAATAGCGCGTAGGATTTTGAGCGTAGCCGGAAAGACAGTAAACGAACAAAAAGTGAAAGGCAAAAGTCAATTTCATGGCCATGCATTTAGAAATCAAAAGTTAAATCGCATTCAAGGCAGCATCGTAATTTGGCTCCTGCCCAATCACCGGGACGAGCTCTGTATATTTTACTTTCCCTTGTGGATCGATCACGACGATGGCCCGGGCCATCAATCCGGCCATATTGCCGTCAAGCATTTCTACGCCATATGAGTTTGTAAATTCCTTGTTTCTGAAATCTGAAAGGGTGATCACCTTATTGATACCTTCCGCCCCGCAGAAACGTCTCATGGCAAAAGGAAGGTCCTTGGAGATGCAAAGCACAACCGTATTTTGCAAATCGGCAGCCCGTTTATTGAATTCACGAACAGAAGTGGCGCATACGCGCGTGTCCACACTGGGAAAAATATTAAGGACAACATTTTTGCCGACCTGATCTTTCAAACTTACTGCTTTGAGATCGTTGCCAACCAAAGTAAAATCAGGAGCCTTTGAACCTATCTCGGGGAGTTCACCGTTTGTGTTAACCAGGTTAGCGCCCAGGTGAGTTTGTGCCATTGGGATTAATTTTGAGATTGCGATTCAATAACTTGCCATTTCCGTATTTAACCATGATACTTCTGGACGTGATTCGCGCAAGAAGGCATATTATCGGATCTTGTTTGAATCCTTGACCAGTTTTTCATCCCTGCGGATAAAACGAATTGCTAACCAGTTACTCACAACCGCGGCAAAAGTGAAATAAAGACTAATATCATAAGTCCCGGCATAATCCTTCGACATTTTGTTGGCAAAGATCACATCACAAATCATTACTCCGGCCAGGAGTAGTGAATTTAATGTCCCGAACTTTACCTGCAGGACCCTGTTGTCGAATCGCCTGATTTCCATGATGGCGATGGTCGCTGCTGCCACCATTAAGATAGCGGTGATACTAAATGGAAAATATTGACTCGTGGTGATTTGTCCGTTTTGTTTGATCATTAAATTGATCGGATAAAGCCCATAATCAACGTCAGCTTCTTTACCAACCCAAATTGGAAAAAAAAGCCCTGCCAGCAAACTTAAGATTACAATACCCAGAAACACTGATTGAATCCTTTGCCACATACGGGGGTTGGTTTAACTTGCACCGCAAAACTAATAAAAATTGGTTGGCTTGTTTAAACCCGTTTTCTGTAGCGTATGAATACCGCTTACGTCATTGACATCCTTCGCACACCTATCGGCAAATATGGGGGGACTCTTGCGTCGGTAAGACCCGACGACCTGGCAGCCCATGTGATCCGAAAACTACTGGATCGAAATCCGACTATTGATTCAGCAGCCATCGAAGATGTTGTATTTGGGGCCGCGAACCAATCGGGGGAAGACAATCGAAATGTCGCGCGCATGGCGTTGTTATTGGCAGGACTACCCACTCACATTGGCGGGACAACGGTAAACCGCCTTTGCGCTTCAGGCTTGCAGGCCATCATGGATGCTTCGCGGGCCGTTATCTTAAACGAAGGTGAGGTTTACATTGCCGGAGGTGTAGAGAACATGAGCCGGGCGCCGTTTGTCATGGCGAAAAGCGAGGAACCCTTTTCCCGCAAAGCAGAAATTTATGATACCACACTCGGATGGAGATTCACGAATTTGCGGCTAGCAAGACTATACTATCCTTTTACAATGGGAGAGACTGCCGAAAATGTTGCGGAGAAATGGAAGATCAGCCGCACTGAGCAGGATCAATTTGGACTGGCTTCACAGGACAAATATAGAAAGGCGCACGAGGCTCATCGATTCGGCGAGGAGATTGTTTCGATTCAAATTCAAAAAGGAAAAGAGTCACCCGTATTCGAAAAGGATGAATATCCCCGGGAAACATCACTGGAAAAACTCGGAGCA
>JBGPGZ010000559.1:0-2825 GCA_041484175.1 Cyclobacteriaceae bacterium
TAACGTAGCCGAGATACTGCGGTAAGGACTAGTCGACAACCATCGTGTAAATGAAATACAGTATGATCAGGAGGATCATGACCCCGTACATGATCAAATCCACCCGCACGTAGGGCTGAAATTGTTTGTAAAGGTCTTTTAGTCTGCGAAGCATGGGTGATCGTATCATTAATCCCACGAAAGATAGAATGTCTCTTTAGATTATGAAAAACCTGACGTAGTTTACACGCTTTATTTCAAATCGAGGACCTTATGAGAGTATGGATCGCAGGGGTGTTTCTTTTAATATCGGCCAATTACCTGAAAGCTCAGGAGTCGGTAATACAGGAGACCAATCCCCCTTCGCTGAAATGGTATCAGATAAAGACCCCCCATTTTCAGATCCTATACCCGAAAGGGTTTGAGGTTCAGGCTCAGCGCACAGCCAATACCATGGAGCAAATCGGAGGGCCGGAATCGCGTTCTCTGAAGGTGACACCCAGGAGAATTTCGATTATCCTGCAAAACCAATCCGCTGCTTCAAATGGCTTTGTAACGCTTGCACCCTGGCGATCGGAGTTTTATGCGATGCCTCCTCAGAATTACAATTTTTCGGGTACCAATGATTGGCTCAATTTACTGGCTTCCCACGAATATCGCCATGTAGTCCAGTTTCAACGGAGTTTGACCGGTTTCAATAAATATTTTTATTACCTCTTTGGCCAACAGGCCGTTGCCGGATTTGCCTCCGCCGCCGCTCCGATGTGGTTTTGGGAGGGCGATGCCGTAGCAACTGAAACAGCTTTTACCCACAGCGGACGCGGACGGATCCCTAATTTTGATTTGTTGTTTCGCTCCAACACCCTGGAGGGCCGAACCTTCAACTATCACAAACAGTACTTGCGTTCGTACAAGGACAACATTCCTGATCACTATGTACTCGGGTATCACATGGTATCCTATCTGAGAAGGAAAACCGGTGACGCAGCCATCTGGGAAAAGATTGCCCGGCGCGCCTGGGGTACGCCTTTTATTCCGTTCACTTTCTCCAATGCCATTAAAAAGGAGACAGGGCTTTATGTGACCGATCTGTATAAGGAAATGATGACCGAGCTGACAGCGCAGTGGAAAAAGGAGCAGCAAGGGTTAAAGCTCACTTCGTTTGAGCCGGTCAATTCACGGAACACCAAAACATACACCGATTATCTGTACCCCGTCGTACTGGAGGATGGCAGCGTGGTAGCACAAAAGTCGGGAATCGGTGACATCGCACAACTCGTCGTACTCCATCCGGGAAGAGAAAAGAAAAAATTTGTTCAAGGCCCGATGAATGTAACCGGTATGATGTCGGCAGCCGGTTCAAAAGTAGTCTGGAACGAGTATCGCTTTGATCCACGCTGGCTTGTGAGGACATATTCGGTGATCAAGGGATATGACTTTGCAAGCAAGCGGACAAAGGAGGTATCAAGCAGGTCAAGATATTCATCCGCGTCGCTTTCACCGGATGGGCGTCAGGTGGCAACTGTTGAAACAAGCACAGACTATAAAACCAGATTGGTCGTAATCGATTACAACAACGGAAAAGTTATCAAAGAACTTGCCAACCCCGATAATGATTTTATTTCAATGCCGAAATGGGATACGGATGGAAAATCAGTAGTTGCCCTGCGAACTACCAGGGCCGGCAGATCCATTTCGCGTTTTGACATTCAAAGCGGAACTTCCAGCGACCTTTTACCTCCCGGTCCGGAAAACATCGGTTACCCGGTTCCCTTTGGGAAATACATTTTTTATAACTCACCCTATAGCGGAATCGACAACATCTATGCATTCGATAAGGAGTCAGGGAAAAGATTTCAGGTGACCTGCAGCCGCTATGCCTCTTACAACCCCGCCATCTCGGCCGACGGAAAAACGATTTACTACAATGAACAGACCCGCGATGGAATGGATGTTGTAAAAATAAAGTTTGATGCCACCGCATGGCGACCTCTGGAAGAAGTAAGTCCGCCATCTTTCACAACTTACCAAAAGCTGGTGGATCAGGAAGGGCGTGCTGATTTGCTCGACAATGTACCCTCCAAGAATTATCCGGCACGGCGGTATCACCGGGCGAGCGGAATGATTAACACCCACAGCTGGGGACCCTATTTTACCAACAGCTTTACACAGGCGAAATTCGGTTTTTATTCACAGGATATCCTTAGCACCACTTCTATCAACGCAGGATATTTATTTGACATCAACGAAAGAACGGGTTCATGGCAGGCGGGTGTAAGTTATCAGGGCTTTTACCCGATCATTGATTTTCAGGTGCTCCAGGGCAATCGACAAGAAAAGACCACCGTTTTTGATCGCAACGTAAAATTTGACTGGAAAGAAACGGGAACATCCATCGGTCTAAGGGTACCACTGGTATTGACCCGTTCAAAATATAATACCGAAATCGAGATCTCGAATTCATTGGGTCTAACCTATGTGTCGGCTTTTGAAAATACGGTATCAAAAGACGGTGTGCTCATCAGCAAAGGAAAAGAGCGCTATGTTCCAGCCAACGATTCCTTAAATTTTGTGTTTACAGACAGGGTGAGCAGCGGGCAGCTTCTCTCGAATGTCTTCACGGCTACCTATGCACGCTCACTTAAACAAAGCCGTAGAGACTTCAATCCAAAATTTGGTCAATTTGTTACTTATGAAAACTATAGCACCCCTTACGGAGGCGACTTCAATGGAAAACTGTGGGTCGTTCGCGGTGTCACTTTTTTTCCCGGCCTCTTTAAACATCACTCGCTGTATTTCAGGGGAGGGTACCAAAAGTCTTTATTAAGCACGGACTTGAACACCTA
>JBGPGZ010000560.1:0-2809 GCA_041484175.1 Cyclobacteriaceae bacterium
CTTTATCCTGATCGGCTATGGGTCCTACGCGACCATTGTGATCCGATCCAATTTTGATACGCCCATCAACGAAAATGCGCCGAAAGATGTGATGAGCTTTGTCCGATATTTAAAACGGGAGCAATACGGAACCAGGCCGTTGTTGTTTGGTACTTATTTTACCGCCAGGCCGATAGGCTACACTTACGGAGCAGCAACCTATATCAAGGGCAAGGACAGGTATGAACCTGGCGGACGCAAATTCGACTATGAGTATGAGCCGGGAGAAGAGACCATTTTGCCTCGCGCCTGGAGCTCCGAGAGCAAGGATGATTACAAAAGCATCATGGGGTTGCAAGAAGGTCAAAAACCCACCTTTGCCCAGAATATTTATTTCATGCTTCAGCATCAGGCCGGCACCATGTACATGCGCTACTTTATGTGGAATTTCGCTGGCCGGGAAAGCGATTTGCAGGGTGCTGATTGGCTGAAGCCGGCCGCGTGGTTTAAGTCAGTGCCTGCCGAGTTAGCCCATAACAAAGGCCGGAACAATTTTTTCATGATCCCTTTTTTCCTCGGTCTCCTCGGAATGTTTTGGCAGTTTGTAAAAGACACCAAATACTTTTCCGTTATCGCGCTCCTGTTTGTGATGTTGGGCTTTGCCATTGTCATTTATCTTAATTCCCCGCCTGTCGAGCCGCGGGAACGTGATTACATCTACGTCGGCTCCTACTACGCTTTTTCTTTTTGGATTGGCCTGGCCGTGATCGGCATCGCTGACGGGCTGCTGAGAATCATTGGAAATCAGAGGACCGTTGCAATCGTCTCAACTTTAATCGGTCTGGCTGCTCCTGTGATTATGATGAAGAATGGCTGGAATGACCACGATCGGTCCGGTCGCTTTTTTTCGGTGGATGCTGCGTCCAATTCCCTGGTGTCATGCGCTCCGGATGGAATCCTATTTACCGGCGGGGACAACGACACCTTTCCTCTTTGGTATGCCCAGGAGACCGAAGGTTGCCGTACCGATGTGCGCGTAATGGTGTTAAGCTATTGCAATACGGATTGGTACATTGATCAAACCACCCGTAAGGCTTATCAATCGGATCCGTTTCCCTATACGCTCCGTGCCAAGGATTACCGGCAAGGAGGACTCAACGACTACTTGCCCTGCGTGGACGCCAAAATAAAAAGCATGGATGCCGGTGAGTATCTCCAACTGTTGGCTAAGGAATTTACCGGCCTGCGTGAAGGAGATCACAACATGGTGCCAAGCCGGATACTCACCTTGACAATTGACAAAAAAGCAGTGTTAGCGAAAGGCATAATTCCAAAAGAGCTGGAGGGCCTTGTGGTGGACCAGATGCAAATAAAATTGCTGGGAGACCAGTTGGAAAAAAGAGATATTGTCTTCCTGGATTTGTTGGTAACCACGAATTGGGAACGCCCGATTTATCTCAACAATACCTCGATGGCTCAAATGAACATGGACCTGAGCCCCTACGCCGTGCAAGAGGGAAATGCGTACCAAATTCTGCCCGTAAAGAATCCTGGCAAAGACAGACCGTATTTGGTCGATACAGAGAGAAGTTACGACCTCTTGTTAAACAAATTCCGCTACCGGGGTCTTAACGATCCTGATGTTTATTACAATGGAGATTATAAGATTCCGGTCTTGACCCACCGGAGTAATCTAAATGCGTTGGCGCAGGCCCTCATTGATGAAGGCCAAATTGAGAAAGCAAGCAAAGTCCTTCAGTTCTCGCTCGACAAAATGCCGGATGTAGGCATCCCTTATGACCCCTCCACGCCGGACACCGTAAGTTTGCTCTTCCAGGTTGGCCAAAAATCAAAAGCACTGGAGATTGCCAACGTGTTAGGCAACCGTGCCAATGAAATGGCTTCGTATTTGATTAGCGAAGGCGGTAACTTTTCATATGAATTGCGAAAGAATATTTTTGTGGTCGGCGCGCTGCAGCGCACCCTGTACGAAAATGGGGAGGAGGTTCTGGCCAAACAATTCGACGACGATTACGCAAGGTTGATTACTGATTTGCAGTCGAAAACAGGCGCCGGACAATCAATCAATTAGATTCAGGGATTCAGATGGCTTATACATAGAACTCCAGTTGAAAAGTGCTCTGGTCTCCCTTTTGCTGAACAGGACGCATCGCTATAATCTGGGAGTCGTTGTACACCCTGATGAATTCCGCCCGGCTTATTCTAAGCTTGCTAAGGCCAGGCCTGATCTTGTGATACTGCATCCTACTCGACTTATTGCTGGTGGCGCTAAACAGGAAGTCGAACTTGACAGGGGTAGGAGAGGGGATGTACTTCATAATCCCCTCACCGGTAAGCCCTTCTAAAATCTACCTGGATCATCTTGTTCTGCACGGCGTTGTACTGGGTCAGCAAGGAGTACGCCCACGAGGGCACGTAGTTGAAACGGTTTTCATACTCCTCAATTTTCGAGCATAACTCCCTGACATAGAACCTGATCTGATCAAGGTTTCGACAATCACTTGGCCCTACAAAATTCCTTGATGTGAAGTTTTTCAGCTCCATTTCCAATTTTTTCTTTTCGAAGTCGCTCATAATGTTGTGTATTTATACACAATATTATTATAATTTAGTGACACTGTAAAGTATTATGTGTGAAATATTGCACAGTCATTTTTTACTCCATTTTCCTACGGAATTGCCTCATCGCGCGCGGTTTTAGATGCTGCCCGGATAAAATGCAGCCGCGATCTTTTTGTAACTTTAGTCGACATTCGTTTATTACCTCTTCAAACAACTTCATCCTATGGACCGCAGAAGATTCGTGAAA
>JBGPGZ010000561.1:0-2800 GCA_041484175.1 Cyclobacteriaceae bacterium
ATCAACAAGTTTTGATCCAATAAGTCAGAATTCCGCGGTTTTGAACCATTTTCTATAGGAAATGAGACGCTTTTGTTATGGTTTAAAAAAGACCAAAACCCCCCCTCTTTTGATGAATCAAATGAATCAGTAGACGAACCATCCGAGGTGGTACCAGGCCCTGTTGACGGTGCACATTTGTTCGACAACAATTTCACAACAAATGTCAACAGGAATGAAAAGCACAATCAAAAAATTTAACGCGCAGTGGCACTTGGCGATTGCGCAATTCGTTTTGATAGCCCTGACTTCTTGTTCAGAACAAATGTTCCAGGCACGGGTGATTGACAATCAACCCAAGGATAGATTTCTCAGCGCGACATACAACCATTTTGAGGGGGGCGTGCTTTTTAAAGACGTGGAGTTTGGATTAAAGGTTCTTTGGGAAGCCAGTTTTAAGAACAGACAGGCCTATAAGGAAAACCTGGGATTTTTTGTGCCAGACGGATTCCTGATTTTGCCAAACAAAGGAAATACGATCAAGCGTTCTCGCCTCGACGCGCTGCCAAACCAAACCGGGAACAACCGGTTGTTTGTCCAATTTGAAGGACGCGTTTTGCAGGTATTGGGTATTATTCATACGCACCCTGATATATATAGTGTTCGGATGCCATCACCCGGTAATGACTATCAATATGGATACCTGGGAATCCACAATTATGTGATGGACCATCTTGATTTATTTGACGCCTACAAAGATTCCGGTGGCAATGAAGTCTATGAGCGGTTGGGGTCAAGAAACGCCATTAGCAGGATAGTGCTGAATACTCCAAGAGATCCGGCGCATATCGATCTCGCCTTCTTACCGAATGATTACGCTCGAGAATACAGGTCTGATTTGATCCCTGTTCATACAGGTACTCAAGGTGCCATATCATGGCTCCAAGCCGTCAATAAGCCATAGCGACGGGTCGTCCATTTAATTAGCGGGCTCCTGATATAATCCGAATAGATTCCCGGCCGGATCACCAAATCTCGCGGTGATCTCCTTGCGTCCATACCGATGGGTTGAACGATCTTACCACCGTTGGCATGACAGGGTCAACAGACGCCGCAAGGCTGTCAACTGACATCGATTGCCGGGATCTCGATGTGGCACACCTTGCCGCTTGCAACCGTGGGGCCTTTATTGTTTGCCAATTCCTGTCGATTTAAGTTTCCTCAATTTATAATTAACTTTCAATTTATCGACAATAAAAGAACACCATGATTAACTCAACACTCAAGATCGGCCTGTTCGGAATTGGGCTTGAAGCCTACTGGGAACAATTTCCCGGTTTGAAAGAGAGGCTGGAAAGTTATTTGTCGGAAGTTCAGCAAAGATTATCCGGTTTCCATCCGGACATCATCAATCTCGGACTGATTGACAATCCGGAAAAAGCGTTCGAAGCCGGCAGGGCATTCCGGACGGCGGATGTTGACCTGATCTTTCTCTATGTAACCACCTATGCCTTGTCATCTACCGTGTTGCCGGTAGTACGAAGAGCGAAAGTTCCGGTTATTATTCTAAATCTCTCTCCCGTTGCGGCGATTGATTACGCGTCATTTAACGCGGGGAAGGACAGGACAACAATGACCGGAGCGTGGTTGGCCAATTGTACAGCCTGTTCAGTACCTGAAATAGCAAATGTTTTCAAAAGGACAGGCATACCTTTTCACCAGGTCACCGGAATGCTCCAGGTTGACGATGAATGCTGGAGGGAAGTACGCGACTGGGTGGAAGCCGCAAAGGTTGCCCATATCATGCAGTACAACCGGCTTGGATGCATGGGACACTATTATAGCGGCATGCTCGACATTTACACTGATCTCACGCTTCAATCCGCCTGCTTTGGAGGGCATATTGAAATGATCGAAGTAGACGAGTTATCCGCTTTGCGCAAAGCGGTTTCTTCATCCGCTCTTAAACAACGAGTACAATTATTTTATGAAGTATTTGATGTACAGCCCGATTGCCCCGTGGAAGAATTGGAACGCGCAGCAAGAACATCGGTCGCTTTGGACACCATGGCTGCGCACTACAAGCTTGGTTCCATGGCATATTATTACCAGGGAAATTTTATTCCCGAAAATGAGGACACCATGAGCTCCATTATCCTTGGGAATTCATTGTTGACGGCCAACCATATTCCCGTCGCCGGTGAATATGAAATAAAAAATGCGCAGGCTATGAAGATCCTGGACAGCTTTGGCGCAGGCGGCTCGTTTACGGAATTCTATGCGATGGATTACAACGATGATGTCGTCTTAATGGGCCACGATGGCCCTGGTCATATTGCCATTGCCGAAGGAAAACCGAAAGTAAGGCCCTTGCAGGTTTATCATGGCAAAGTGGGAAGGGGCTTATCGATCGAAATGTCTGTAAAGCAGGGACCCGTCACGTTATTGTCGCTGGTAGAAAAATCAAATGGCACATTGATGCTGCTGGTGGCGGAAGGGGAATCAGTGCAGGGGCCTATCCTGCAAATCGGGAATACGAATAGCCGCTACCGGTTCTCTTTGGGTGCCAGGAAGTTTATCAACGACTGGAATAGTCATGGACCTGCTCATCACTGTGCGGTCGGGATAGGGCACATCAGTTCAAGAATTCAGAAACTTGGAAACTTGTTAAAGATGGAGGTTGTAAAGGTGTGCTAACCTCACCCCTGCCCCTCTCCATGAATGGAGAGGGTTAGGGTGAGGAATGAATGGAGAGGGTTAGGGTGAGGAATGAATGGAGAGGGAATTGGGGTGAGGGCACCCACTCTCCATGAATGGAGAG
>JBGPGZ010000562.1:0-2790 GCA_041484175.1 Cyclobacteriaceae bacterium
ATTGACTTGAAGGTTACAGGGGTTATTAATGAATTGCCCGCGAATTCGCATTTCGTCGCCGATGCATTTATTACTTTCTCTTCCCTGGACGAACTGTTAGGTGAAAAAAGACTAAACCATTGGGGCTGGATGGACCATTACACGTATGTCTTGCTGACCCAAGGATCGAACCCCTCACAGTTTGAAGCAAAATTTCCTGACTTCATAAAAAAGAACGCACCGGAATGGGTCTCTGAAAATGAAAAACTCAGTTTACAGCCGTTGACTTCAATTCATTTGCATTCTGATTTGAAAGATGAGATTACCCCAAACAGTCATGAAAGTTACTCCTATATACTGGGCACCATCGCACTGTTCATTCTTTTGATGGCGTGTGCTAATTTTATCAATTTATCTACCGCCACAATGGTGTCACGTTTCAAGGAAATATCCATCCAGAAAATGCTTGGGGCCGGTCGGGTTCACCTGGCTGCCTATTTTTGGATCGAGTCAATATTAATTTGCACCACCGCGTTGCTGATGGCTTTTTTATTTGCCTTTCTTGCCCTGCCGTATTTTAATCTTACGACAGGGAAGCAGATTTCGCTGGTAAGCAGTTCATGGCTTATATTGCCAGCTTTAATGATAACATGGCTGATGGGATTTTTGTCCAGCATCATCCCTTCCATTCAGGCAAGAAGTTTGAACATCTTGAGAATTGCTAAATCCTACGGAAATGGTTTAAGTAGGTCCTCCATACGAACGGCCTTAATCACTTTCCAATTTTCTATTTCAATTATGCTGATTACAGCTACCTGGATAGTTTCTGCGCAATTCTCATTTTTAAAGTCTTCCCGTTACGGATTTAGCAGTGACCACGTGATCGTAGTTCCGGTGAAGGACCGCTCTCAAAATGACCGCTATTCAACAATCGTAAATGAGATCGGCAGGATCCAGGGAGTAAAAAAAGTAAGTTATTCGTCCAGTATGCCTGCCAGCAATAACGCATACACCTACACGTACAAATTTGAAGGATCAGAAGTGGGTGAACAGGCCATGGCTGCATTTTTAGTGGACGAGAATTTTTTTGATCTCTATGGAATTAAGCTAAAGGAAGGTCGTTTTCCGAACCTGGAAACCACGGATACCTTAAAGGAAGTTGTTATAAATGAGGCCACCGTTGAACAATTGCATTTATTACAACCTATCAGTCAGGTGGTGACCGGGCAAGTGAAAGGAAGAGTAGTGGGTGTCATTGAAAATTTCAATTATGCTTCACTCCATTCAACTATTGAACCTGTAATCTTGTATTCCTATACACCCAATTTCCGTTTTGTGTCAATCAAGTTTGAAGAAAGTCAAATTAAAAGCGGACTCGCTTCGCTTGAAAAACTGTGGCAAGAAATGTATGCAGGGTACCCATTGGAATATAGCATTCTTGATGGTCAGATTCAAAAGCTTTACGGAGCTGAATTTCAATTGGGCAAAGCCTATACATCATTTTCGATCATTGCCATAATCATCGCCGGTATTGGTTTGATCGGGTTAACGACCTACCTCTTGACCCGCAAACTAAAGGAGATAAGTATCAGAAAGGTATTTGGAAGTTCTACCTCCCAACTCGTCCGGTGGATCTATTCGGGGTATTTCAAGGTGGTCGTAATCTCAACAATGGTCGCCTGGGTTTTGGGTTATTATTGGATGAGCCGATGGTTAAATGGGTTTGCATACAAAACTGAACTTCGCAGTTTTCATTTTCTTCTTCCGGCGTTAATTATGATTTTAATTCTGCTCTTGACCACCGGCATTCAAACGCTTAAAGCCTCCAGAACGAATCCGGTTGAGAATTTGAAAGAAGAATAATGAGAAGAGCCGTGGTAGTCACAAATATCGGGTAATGAGCGGAAAGGAAACCATTTTGTTCGGAATACCTGTTCCTTCCGACAATAAAGTATTTCTGACCATTATCGCAATATTTTAATGGTCTAAGACTGCTAACAAAGAAAAGTTTATCAGTATAACTTATTGCAGTTACTAAGTTTTGATATCTACTCCTTCAGCTTTCTATATAGTATTTCCCCATCTTTCTCCCAGGCCGCTAGCAGCATTTTATCGTTTAATTGAACAACGTTTATGGAAGTACCCTCTCCGATGTTTATCTTATTTCCGTTCAAGGGCTGTCCAAAGATTTGGCCGCCTTCTTGCCAAGTCATAAATGGCGTTTCGTTTCCAAAAAGATTACAACTTCTGCCAGCGGCAATTCTGTTCTCCGGTTGACCTTGTTGATCATAATAAACCACACCCTCCCGCTGCCATACTGTATGAACAATATTGTTTTTATCAATTAATACTCCACCGCCATCCATCGGACAACCTTTCACTTTCCAGGTTCCATTTCCAAGTCTGGCTGGATTTCCAAAATTTACACCGCCATCAGAAGAGGTGATTAAATAGAGATCGCGTGAACCATCAATCCAGTTTCTGAACATTAATGAAATATTCTTGCCTTTAGCGGCAACGGAAGGTTTGCAACACTCGCAGACTGTTTTATCCGGTGATTTGTAAATGATCCTATTTTTAGACCATGATCCATTTTTAGTCAATGTTGAAAATGCGATCTTGTTGTTCTTGTCTCCCCTCAGATCAAGCCATACCGCATAAAAAAGATTTACTTCATCAGCCGTTATGCTCATCAATCCTTCCGGGGCAGAACCTTCAACATCATTGACATTCTTGATCTTGCTCCATTGTTTGGTTTTATGATTTAATTGAAAGGAATGAATATTGCCTTTCTTATCTATAGCGGTGAAA
>JBGPGZ010000563.1:0-2787 GCA_041484175.1 Cyclobacteriaceae bacterium
AAATTCCCGGCTGCAAAGATTACAAGACCACCTGCCATGGGGCCAGTCTGAATATTTAAATCGAAGTTTGCCGAACTATTATCATAGCCTGCGCGCTGGACAAAGTAGTCAATAGCCGCTTCAATTGAGGTTGAACCGCCACCCCAGCTATTCTGAGAAATGACTGCTCCGTTGTCCGCTGCATAAACCATGGCCGCCTCAAAACCTCCGATTCCAAAATTTCCAAATGCTGCACAAGACATCAATCGAATGCCGTCTCCCATACCGGATCCACCGGCAATTCCAGAAACACCTATTCCATTATTAGAGACAGCTCCGATCGTTCCCGCCACATGCGTCGCATGGAAATGCGGAAAGATGATTGAACTCTTGTCGCCAAAACCATAACCATGAACATCATCGATGTAACCATTGTGATCATCATCGATTTTGTTGCCGAAAATTTCATCACTGTTCGTCCACAGAGCGTCTATGAGATCAGGGTGAGTAAGATCAATACCACCGTCTATCACCGCTACGATTACGTTGGGTGAACCCGTTTCTGTTTTCCAGGCTTTCAGCAGATTAATATCCGCGCCAGGTGTTCCACCGGTCTGACCTGTATTGCTAAATTGCCATTGATTTATAAAGAGCGGGTCGTTTGTTCCGGCGGGAAGCTCGGGCTGTGGGCTGTTACGTTCCCATGTCGCCGAGTAGGCTTTACATTCCTCCACCTGGTGGAAGTAGTTGAGATCCTTGTAATCGGTTATCGCCTTATCCAACTTGACATCCTTGCTGAATTTTATTTCATACCAGAGATGAAGTCCATAAGCCCGGTGCGCCTCTTCGTACACACCGGCTTCCGGAAAAATTCTGCTAATGCTTACTGCACCATGCTTTTTACTGATGTTATCCATCCGGGTCAACCCCGCATGAATGGATCGCCCGGAAATGGTGACACGCGGGACGAATTCTTCCTTGAACTTGACGTGAATGGTTCTAAGACCATCAGACTGACCTTGCGAAAATGCAGCCGCGGAAATAAGAAGACTTGCCAATAGAAAAACTGGCACGGCTGGTATTCTATGTGATGCTCCACAAAACTTCTTGGCAAACGGCTCCTCCAACTTAAACTTCATTTTAGATAAATACTGTTTCAGGAATAAAAATACGAACCTAAAATAATGCCCGGCCAG
This sequence comes from Cyclobacteriaceae bacterium, assembly GCA_041484175.1. Lineage (GTDB taxonomy): Bacteria > Bacteroidota > Bacteroidia > Cytophagales > Cyclobacteriaceae > ELB16-189. The sequence continues at coordinate 1,176 of JBGPGZ010000563.1, forward strand.
GTATTTCTGCGGATAAGCATCGATTCAAAGGTTATTAAAAATGTCGAAAGGAAGAAATTAAGATTTTGAACATTCCAATCCGACCGGAAAGAGTTGCAGGACAGTCAGGAACCAAGTTCCACAGCAGCTTCATAATGAACTTCTTATTGAGGCGATAATGCGATATTTCTTAACCAGAAATCAATTTTATGAGTAGGATTTTATTTGTGCCCTTTGTGCAAGCGTTGTGTTCCTTGTGTTCCTGCATTTTCGACCAATCCATAAGTTGAATGGATGATTGATTTCATTCCAGGAATGTCTATTTTTATGATTGTCCAAATTTTATGGCAATGACTCAGAAAACAGTATTTGCGCCGCACTTGACGCTTAAAAATGTGCGGGCCGGGATGGAATTCTACCAAAAAGCCTTCGATGCCATCGAGCTGCGCAGATGGAGCAATTCAGACGGCAGCGTACATGTGGCGGAGATGGCCATAGCTGGCGCCTTGTTTCATATGCATGAAGAGGTTCCCGCTGCTGGCGAACTCAGCCCTGAAACCGTCAAGGCGACGACTTCGGTAATCGGAATATTTGTTCCGGATCCTCACGCTTTTGTAAAAAAGGCCGTCATAGCCGGTGGCAGAGAATCAAGTCCAGTGCAAGATTATGACTATGGATACCGGCAGGGGACCGTCATTGATCCGTTCGGGCATCATTGGCTGGTTGAAAAGAAAATTTGAGGTCTTCTCGGCGAGTCAACGCTAGTCCGAGGGTAAATAAATATCAAAGGCTGCACCTTTATTCAACTCACCGGTGGCGATGATAATGCCGTTGTGATTGTCTACGATCTTTTTTACGATGGCAAGCCCAATGCCGGTGCCTCCATAAACGTCCTTGCTGTGAAGTTTTTGGAACACTTCAAAAATACGTTCGCTGAAATGGGGTTCGAAGCCGATGCCGTTGTCCTCGACGGTGATATGGCAATAGGACTTTTCGGGTGAAAGGTTGGCATTGTATAATTTACTGCCTTTCACAATTCTGCACTTTATTATTATCCGGCTTGGTACGTTGGGGTTTGAAAATTTGAGGGCATTGCTGACTAGATTGTACATGAGCTGGCGAAACTGAAAAGCGATGATGTTCGCCGCGCAGAGTTCGGTGGCTTCGATGATTGCTCCTTTTTCCTGAATGGTATCTTTTAGCTCGGCTTTTACTTCTTCGATAATGATACCGAGTTCTGTCTTTTCAAACTCGAGCTCCGTAGTGCTGATGCGGGAGAAAGCAAGTAAATCGTCGATGAGTTGTTGCATCCTTCCTGCAGCCAATTGCATCCGCTGGAAATTATATTTACCGTTGTCAGACAGCTTTTCTTCTTCGAGTATGATCGTGACGAAGGTTTGGATTTTTCGCAGTGGCTCCTGCAAATCGTGACTGGAGACATACGTGAATGCGAGTAGCTCCTTGTTGGCAATGATTAACTCTGCTGCCCGCTTTTCTTTCTCTTCATTTTGAAAGACAAGTTCTTTGTTTGCAATGATTAGCTCTGCTGCCCGCTTTTCTTTCTCATGATTTTGAAAGACAAGTTCTTTGTTTGCAATGATTAACTCTGCTGCCCGCTTTTCTTTCTCATCGA
>JBGPGZ010000564.1:0-2784 GCA_041484175.1 Cyclobacteriaceae bacterium
ATCACCGATTACTGATTACCAAATCAGAGATTTTAGATGATCCTAACTAGATAACGACAACATGTCGAATAAAGTAACCCTAATGGAGCAGACCATGCGTTGGTTTGGTCCGAACGATCCGGTTAGTTTACAGGATCTTCGACAGGCGGGGTGTGCCGGCGTTGTTACGGCGCTTCATCATGTACCTCCGGGCGAAGTATGGCCGGTAGAGGAGATCAATAAAAGAAAAAAGATTATCGAAGCCGCCGGTCTCACCTGGAAAGTGATAGAAAGTCTTCCCGTACACGAGGAAATCAAAAAACAATCAGGCAATTTCAAGCAGTATATTGAAAATTACAAAACCAGCCTTCGTCATGTGGCTGCCTGCGGACTCAAGGTGGTGACCTACAATTTCATGCCGATCCTGGATTGGATGCGGACCGACCCTGAATACGCGCTGCCAGACGGAAGCAGAGCCTTGCGATTTGAAAAGGCGGCCTTTGTTGCATTCGACTTGTTTCTGCTCAAACGGCCTGACGCGGAAAAAGAGTATTCCAGGGAAGAAATTGCAAAGGCGGTGAAAAGTTTTCAACGCATGAGTGACGCTCAAAAGCAGACACTCTACCAGAACACCTTGCTGGGGCTTCCCGGCAGCGATGAGAAGTTCACGCGGGACCAGATATTAACGGCCTTAAAAACTTACGCACACATTGATGCCGCTAAACTAAAGCAGCATTTGTTTTATTTTCTTCAGCAGGTTGTTCCGGTAGCCGAAGAGGTCGGATTAAAGCTGGCTATCCACCCCGATGATCCACCCTTTCCGATCCTTGGGTTGCCCCGCGTGGTGAGCACCGAACAGGATGCCAGGGAACTGATCGATGCCGCCCCATCCGCCGCCAATGGACTTTGCTTTTGCACCGGATCGTATGGCGTTCGACCCGACAACGATCTGCCGGGTATGGTAAAACGCCTGGGAGATCACATTCATTTTTTGCATCTGCGCAACACCCGCCGCGACGGCGAAGGGAATTTTTATGAAGCCGATCACCTGGATGGCGACACCGATATGGCGGCAGTGGTAAAAGAAATTGTGCAGTTGATGAAACGCACAGGCGCATCCATTCCCATGCGCCCCGATCACGGCCATCAGATGCTTGATGACTTAAAGAAAAAAACGTATCCCGGCTATTCCGCGATTGGCCGTCTCCGCGGGTTGGCGGAATTGCGCGGGTTGGAGATGGGGATTGCGAGGTCGCAGGAATCGGTGATCGGTAATCGGTGATCGGTAATCGGTAGGTCGGTCTTTTGTCAACTGCCTCTTGTAAACTTTCCTTTGCCTACTGCCAATTGCCACTGCCTACTTTTGTTCTTCGTTATCAGCACGATTTCCCAACACAATAAAATCTCATACTTTTGTGGCCAAATAAAGGAGAGATGCCAGAGTGGTTGAATGGGACGGTCTCGAAAACCGTTGTACGGGCAACCGTACCGAGGGTTCGAATCCCTCTCTCTCCGCAGCAAAAGAATAGCAGTGCCCCTGATAGGGGGCTTTTTTATTTCCAGAAGCGTAGCAAGCGTCTCGCTTGCTTAAGCGGATGGAAATAAAAAATGACGCACGCCAGTGCGGCACTGCTATTCTTTTGCTGAACCTCCCCCCAAGGGATCGCCGAAGGCAATCCCTCTCTCTCCGCCAAACTGCGCCTGCCACGCGCAAGGCCAGCGCTATGGCTTCGTTTGGCAGGCCAAGGAAATTTCAAACTGCGCCTGCCACGCACGAGGCCAGCGCTATGGCTTCGTTTGGCAGGCCAATCAGATCAATGATGCACGCTCGTGCGGCACTTTATCGAAAGATCATTGAACAAAAGGATCATTGAATAATTATTTTACTCCAGTAAATTTATCTACTGGCAGTCTTCGAACCGCCGACTTCAAAGCAAAATAACTTCAGTAACGCTCTCGAGCCAGCGGAAAACGCTCAGCCGCCCAGGTTGACGAAGCCCTTCCCATAGGTCAACAGGACAACAACCATATAAATTTATTACATTCACAGGTAGCTGACCGAGGGAAGTTTACGGATTTAATTACAGAAATATCCTTTTCCCACCTATGAAAATAGTCTTACTGTTTTTGATTCTTTCTTTTTTTGCGACATCCGCAGCAATTGCACAAGCAGACCAAAAAAGTCCCACGGCAAAGTTTTTATATAAAAGAGGCTATACTTTTCCGGGCGGCCATAAAGACCCTAAGAGATCGCTCGGATGGCCAGACACCTTATACTATAATACCACCTATCGGTCAAAGCTCCTCGGTACTCCGACCATTCCTATCTCCTTCAGCAGAGTCGAATTCACCGATGGCAAATACCAAATTACACCCACCATCAGCATCGGATATGGCTACGCCTGGTTTCTTGGTCACTTCATATTCAGTGAGAATGACAAAATCATCGTTGATCCAACCTTTTTCTTTGGGCTCATGGCGGAAATCGGATTACAAAATGACTTCAATCTAAGCAAGCCTGCGGGATTTCTCACCGGCGGATTTATCGGAACACAGGCATTTTCACTCTTTTCCGGTTACGATTTTGTAACCAAATCCCCGACGATTGGGATCGGGTCAAGAATTGATGTCTATACATTATCTCAAAAAAGCCTCAGACCAATAGGAAGGGTGAGGGAGCTGAGAAGACGAAAGAAAATCGCAACACCTATTGATGATGAGTAAACTTGTCTTCATCGAGGGACTAAAACGTCATTCCGTCGTTTCAACGATCCAATGAATATCGATTATTGAATGATTCAGAAA
>JBGPGZ010000565.1:0-2770 GCA_041484175.1 Cyclobacteriaceae bacterium
CATTCGCGGGCGTGGAAACGGTGATATCAAATTACAGCTTGATACCAAGGGAGAATTCAATATGTTCGGTTTGATTGAATTCACGGAGGGGGCTTATAATTTCACCTTGTACGATATCATCAACAAAGAATTCTCCATCAAAAAGGGAAGCCGCATTTCCTGGTTTGGCGACCCGTACCAGGGAAATATGAGTATTACAGCAGGCTACCGTCAGCTTGCATCGCTGGGTCCCATCTTGCCCGATCAAACATTGATCAACGAACCTGCGATCAAGCGAAAGTATCCGGTGGAAGTGATGTTGCGTCTGGAGGGTCCGATGCTTGCTCCGCAAATTAATTTTGATATCGAGGCGAGAGATCTCCCCAACAACGTTGCCCTGGAGGGTAGCAAGCCTCCTCAGAATCTCCAGCTTGCGTTTAATGCTTTCAAGGCAAGACTGGATGAACAGGAATTAAAGAAACAGGTCTTTAGCCTGATCATGCTCAGAAGATTTTCTCCATACGGGGAATCGATGAGTACCAGCGGATCCATTGCCGGCAGCGTGAGCGAATTGTATTCCAATCAGTTAAGTTACTGGCTCAGTCAGGTCGACCAGAATCTGGAAATCAATCTCGACCTGAAAGGTCTTGATCAGGAGGCTTTCAACACATTTCAGTTGCGTCTCTCCTATTCCTTTTTGAACGGCCGGCTTCGGGTAACCCGTGATGGCACGTTTAACAACCAATACAATCGCTCGGATATTTCAACCATTGCCGGTGATTGGACGGTCGATTATTTATTGACGCCAGACGGGATGTTTAAAGTGAAAATGTACAGTCGCGCCAATGGCACGGCACTAAACAGTTCATTGGGGACCCAGGCGGCGGTAACAACCGGTGTCAGCTTGCTGTACACGCAGAATTTTAACCAGATCATGGATCTTCTCCGGTCCGCCCGCGACCGGGGAAAGAAGAAAGCCCAGGAGCAGAAAAATAACCTGGAGGCCATCAAGGAAGATGAGAGCGGGAATTAAGACTGGCCAAATTCACGTTTATCAGGCTAACCCTGGGAGGCCTCATTCGCAATGGCCGGATCTCCGTGGAAAAAGAACGCTCGTACTTTTTTTTTGCATTGTCTGCTCGGTATCAGAGGGCTTCAGTCAATCGAAGGTCCCTGCACAATCTCCCGTTAATAAAAAGCGATTTGCTGCTGTGACTGCAGGAGCCGGCGTGGTTTACACCACCTCGATGATGGGCCTTAGTAAACTCTGGTATAGCCAAAGTCCGCATCAATCCTTCCGTTTTTTCAACGACGGCGCGGAGTGGAAACAGGTGGATAAGCTTGGACATTTTTATTCAGCATTTCACCTTGCGGCGATCGGATCACAAACGGTGCAATGGTGCGGACACCCGGTGAGGAAATCGGATAAAGTGGGGGCGTTGACGAGCTTTGTTGTCATGTCTTCCATTGAAATCTTCGACGGCTTTTCGGCAGGCTACGGTGCTTCGGCCACAGATCTGGCCGCGAATGTTTGCGGTGCAGCCTTTTTTCTTGGTCAACGAATCGGTTGGAACGAAATCCGGATCCATCCCAAATTCTCATTTCACCAGACAAGTTTGGCTTCACAAAGTCCCGATCTCCTGGGTACGAACTTTTCATCGCAACTCTTGAAAGATTACAATGGCCAGACCTATTGGCTTTCGGTGGACGCGGATAAATTCATCCGCTTCCCGAAATGGCTGAACATTGCCGCCGGCTATGGTGCGAATGATATGGTACACGCTCACGACAGTGAGAATCTGCAGGCGGGGTACCGGTCCTATCGTCAGTATTATCTGGGGTTGGATTTTGATTTGACGGCTTTCAAATCAAAATCCAAAGTGCTGAACACGCTGATCTTTTTTCTGAACATGGTAAGGCTTCCCGCTCCGGCGCTTGAGTTCTCAAACGGAAAAATAAAGGGCCACCTACTCTATTTTTGATCGTGTACGCCTGGTGTCTTTGAGTCTTGGTGGCAAAATGCCGTCTCTTTGCCACACCTGTGTGCCATAGCACTTCGGTGCGCAGGCACAAATACCCAAAGCCACAAAGAAATCACAAAGGATGTTTGATCGATCTTTGCCGTTGAGGACATCTGAACCCGGATAAATTGTATCCTTTGAATTGCAGCCAATGTCGAAAATTCCAATTTATCGCTGCGATTTTAGTAACTTCGGATTCTGCTAACCCCCTCTGCTTATGGACTTAACTGCTTTCATGAAACGGTACGCTGAAGAAATTGGCGGACAGTATACGGAGTATAATTCCGCTCAATCCATCGTGATCGTCCCCGTGTCCGCCGGCCGGTTTCAAACGGTGATCGGCAATATCCGGAAAAGTGAAGCCTCAAACCGCAAGCTGATCGCGCTGTCTTCCAGGGTCGCCCCGATTACGCCCGATCTTGATTTCAAAAAGCTGGTCGAACAAACTTCCTCCTATAGCTATGCACGCTTTGTAATTCGGGAAGACCATTTGGAGGTAGAGGCCGTTGCGGGGTTTGAAAATGCCGTTGAAGATGAGATCAGGGAAATGACGCAGGAAGTTGCCAAGATCGCCGACCAATACGAAATGAGACTAACCGGGGCGGATGTGTACTGAAATTGGTAATTGGTAATTGATAATTTCATATTGTGGATTGGCCGGTATCACTAAGATCAAATTATTCCCGATATTTGCGGCAATGCAAGCCGTCTTATCGTCCCGACGTCGTCGGGGAGGAAAGTCCGGGCAGCACAGAGCGTCGTACTTCCTA
>JBGPGZ010000566.1:0-2753 GCA_041484175.1 Cyclobacteriaceae bacterium
GGTTCAACGCCTTACAAGTATCCAAGAATCTAAGGAAATTTTATGGAAAAATATCCCTCAACTTACTTTTTCCACCTTGTCATCATAAAATGAGAGACCCTAAAAATCAACCACCATGGGTCGGTATCCTCCTGTTCAAAAACAACTTCAGGCTTACCTTCCGTATCATTCTTAAAAAATGGATTGGGTTTTGGAGATTGTTTCAAAGGATTTGACATATTTGGCCGAATTTGACACGCCTTGCCGAACTTTGATCCAACACTATGATACGCAACTACATCACGATTGCCATCCGTAATATCTTCCGGAGTACCACCTATTCCATCATCAATTTAGCGGGGCTTTCTGTGAGTCTGGCCTGCAGTATCCTCATTGGCCTTTGGGTCGTTGATGAAATTTCATACGATTCATTCCTTCCCAACCGGGATCGCCTGCAATATGTAATGCACTTCAAAACGGTCGAGGGACATATTGAGACCCATGGTGGCACTCCCATCCTCATTCAGGAGGAGTTCAGAAAATTGCCAACCCTCTTTAAGAACACCACCGTGTCAGATGATGGAGGCATCCACCTGCTGACGGCAGGTAACCAACGGCTCAAAAAAAAGGGCCAATTTGTCGGGCCGGAGTTTCTCGAAATGTTTCATTTCGAATTGCTGAAGGGATCAGCTCGTTCGGTATTGAGCGATCCATACAGCATTGTGCTTACTGAATCAACCGCCAGATTGCTTTTTGGGACCATTGACCCCATCAATAAATTTATGCGAATAGATAACGCCCATGATGTCAAGGTCACGGGTATCCTGAAAGACCTCCCTTCGAATTCAAGTATCCATTTTGATTACCTGTTGCCCTTTGAACTTTACCGGAGTTCCACCGCTTGGGTAAAAGAATGTAGCCAGGATTGGTCCTGCGACTGGCTGGTCGTTTATGCGGAGTTACAGCCCGGCGTGGAAGTGAGCCAGGCCAATGAGCGGATCAGAAATATGCTGAATGAAAAGAAAGAGAAACACAAAGATGACCTCTTTCTTTACCCCATGACCCGCTGGCAATTGTATGGTGAGTTTAAGGACGGCCATGAAATCAGTGGACGAATCGAGTATGTGTACGGCTTTACCGCGTTGGCCATCCTTATCATATTCATCGCCTGTATCAATTTTACGAATTTGTCGACGGCGCGGTCTGAGCGACGGGCGCGTGAGGTTGGAATCAGAAAGATCTCCGGTTCACAGCGACATCATCTGATATTTCAGTTTTTGGGAGAATCCCTTGCCGTCGTTACAGCCAGTTTCATCTCGGCAATTCTTTTGGTGCAATTAACCCTTCCCATTTTCAACTTACTTGTTCACAAACAATTGCATCTTGCCTTTGGCTCCCCTATGTTTTGGCTGAGTGCTGTCGCACTGATTCTCTTCGTAGGGATTCTGGCTGGAAGTTATCCTGCGTTTTATCTTTCTTCTTTTAACCCTGCACGCATACTCAAAGGCAACCTGCATTTTGATGCCGGGAGCAATTTACCGCGAAGGATCTTAGTGGTATTTCAATTCAGTTTCTCGATTGCGGTGATCATTGGCAGTATAGTTGTTTACCGGCAAATACGATTTACTCAGGAACGGAACCTGGGTTATGACGACCGAAACATCCTATCCATTCCGGACAATCCTGAACTGGAAAAAAACTACCGCGCTTTTAAGCTGGACTTATTGAATTCCGGCGCAGCTTCTTCCGTTACCAAATCAAACGCTCCCATCACCGAACTGTTAGAAATGAATTATATGGAAGTGCCAGGCGTGGGCCGTGTTGAGATCGTAAACATATTTGCCGACTACGACTTCACGCGCACCATGGGGATCAGGATTCAGCAGGGACGCGATTTTTTGGAAGACAGTCCTTCAGATTCCGGCAAAGTATTATTGAATCGTGCTGCCATCGATCTCCTGGGCTTTGACGATCCGATAGGAAAAATAGTCACCATCGCCGAAACCAGGATGGAAATCGCTGGAGTGACGGACAATGTTTTGCAAGGAAATCCCTTTGAAAAGATCCAACCAACCTATATCTCGCTTGTGAATCATTGGAAGGACCAGCATGGTCCATACGTCACGGTGCGTTTGAGTGACGGGCCGAATATCATTGATCATGTCAAGAGAATAGAAGCGCTCTTCAAAAAGCATAGCCCTGCCTATCCATTTGAATACTCGTTCACGGATGAAGACTTTGGTAAAAAATTCGGAGAGATCAACATACTCTTCAGGGTTACCAATTTGTTTTCATTCCTGGCCATTTTCATAGCATGTCTCGGCCTGCTCGGCCTCGCCGCCTTCACCGTGGAGCGGCGCACGAAGGAATTTGGCGTACGAAAAGTCCTGGGTGCGGATGTTACCGGACTAATGATTCTTGTTTCCCGGGATTTTATCAAATTGTTGTTAATATCAATCCTGCTGGCCGGACCGCTCGCCTTCTGGTTCTTCTCGGGCTTCCTGGAACGATATCCGGTTCACTTTGAAATGTCCTGGTTGATCGTCGCGATCACCGGCGGCCTGACCCTTTTGATGGCATTGGCGGTGGTGTCTACACAGGCATATCGGGCGGGTTCAGTCAACCCGGTGGATTGTCTCAAGCATGAGTGATTTCGGTTGTCAAATAATATATTCCTCCAGGAGGTCAAGTTCAATTCCAAAAATTCACAAAAATAGTCGCTTTGATTCCTGACAGAATCAGGTGGAATACAACACATAAATCCAAAACATAAA
>JBGPGZ010000567.1:0-2752 GCA_041484175.1 Cyclobacteriaceae bacterium
ATTCTCAAATGATCGCTCTGAACTGGAGCGCAGCCTGGAGCAGGCCAACATGTTCTTTATGCATGCGCCGCTGTTTCATCCGGCCATGAAAAACGTGGCACCCATACGAAAAGAATTAGGAGTAAAGACTTTTTTCAATATGCTGGGCCCGATGGTAAACCCTGCTTTCCCACCCCGGCAACTGGTAGGCGTTTTCAGTCTTGAGCTGGCGCGGCAGTATGGATATTTGTACCAGAATACCAACAAGGATTTCGTGATCTTACATGATATCCAGGGATATGACGAGATCTCATTGACTGGACCGTTTAAAGTATTTACCAATGAAGGAGAAAAATTAATTGAGCCCGACGAATTGGGTTTGCCTGAAATAATGCCGGAAGAAATTAAAGGAGGAGCCACGGTCGAAGAATCGGCGAAGATCTTCTTGAATATCCTCGAAGGCAACGGGACCAAGTCACAAAATGCCGTGGTGGTAGCAAATGCCGGGATGGCGCTTTTCTGCGGTGATCACAAGTCTGGGATCGAAAATGCCATCGATAAAGCAAGGGAATCCCTTCAATCCGGCAAAGCCTTTAAAACCTTCAAAAAGCTATTGAATAAATAAGTCTGAACTGGAAACTTGAATCTCGAAACCCGACTACGCTGAAACAGCTTCGTCGGGCAGGCCCGAAACTTGAAACCAGAAACCTGTATTTACCAATGACTAATGACTAATACCGATGAACATCCTCGATCAAATCCTGGAACATAAACGAAAAGAAGTAAGCGAACACAGGGAGCTTTATCCTTTAAAACTGCTCGAGCAAAGCATTTACTTCCAGACACCAACGGTTTCTTTAAAGAAATATGTGTTGAGAGGCGATAAGTCGGGCGTGATTGCAGAAATAAAGCGCAAGTCCCCATCCAAAGGGATGATCAATCAACATGTATCCGTGGAACGAACTTCCATTGGCTATATGCAGGCGGGGGCTTCTGCACTTTCGGTACTGACGGACACCCATTTTTTTGGTGGAAGCAATGAAGACCTGACAACCGCTCGGAAATTCAATTTTTGCCCAATCCTTAGAAAGGACTTTGTTATCGATGAATACCAGGTTGTGGAGGCCAAGTCGATCGGTGCGGATGCCATCCTTTTGATTGCCGCCGCTTTGAACCCTCCAGCAATCAAAGCGTTAAGTTCCTTCGCCCATTCACATCATCTGGAAGTGCTGCTGGAAGTACATGATGAAGTAGAACTGAAGAACAACCTGGAAGCAGGAGCCGATTTGATTGGGGTGAATAACCGAAATCTCAAGACCTTTGAAGTAACGGTAGAAACCAGCAAACGCCTATCTTCCCTGATCCCTGATTCGGTCGTGAAGGTTTCGGAGAGCGGTATTGAATCACCCGAAATCATTCTTGATTTGAAGACCTACGGTTTCCGGGGTTTTTTGATTGGTCAGCGATTTATGCAAAACAGCCGCCCGGAGAAGGCCGCCAAGGATTTCATAAAGGAATTGAACCGGCTCAAGGGCAAAAACGAAATCGATGACGGCCGCTGACCTCATGAAACTCAAAGTATGCGGTATGCGTGATCCCGACAACATCAGGCACGTAGCGGCTTTGCATCCGGATTATATGGGGTTTATTTTCTATCGGGATTCAAAGCGGGTAGTCAATGAAACTTTTCAAATCCCTGCCGACTTTCCCCCAGAAATAAAAAGAGTGGGCATTTTTGTAAATGAGCCTACCCCGGCCATGTTGGCCACCGCTAAAAGATATTCACTTGATCTGATTCAATTGCATGGAGAGGAACCGGCCGGACAATGCGATGAACTCCGGGAAACAGGAGTTGGCGTAATAAAAGTTTTTAGATTGTCGAACGACTTTGACTTTGGAAGGATTGCTCCCTATCGGAAAGTGGTTGATTATTTTTTGTTTGACACAAAGGGAAGTGGGTATGGTGGAACCGGTACGCCTTTCGATTGGACTATTTTGGAAATGTATGATCAGGAAATTCCATTCTTTTTAAGCGGGGGCCTGTCCCCCGAAAATATCCGGGATGCGAGGAATTTGAAACACATGAATATCCATGCTGTTGATGTGAACAGCGGAGTAGAAGTGAGGCCCGGGTTAAAAGATATAAAGAAGTTGGAAAACCTGATATTGAAAATCAGGAGCCATTAACAAAGACCTCTCTCCAAATACCTTCCAAAAATTGAAGGGCATGGTGAGGCATAAAGAAAATTATGAAATACACCGTTAACGAGAAAGGCTATTATGGGAAATTCGGCGGAGCGTATATCCCCGAAATGCTTTATCCGAATGTTGAAGAGCTGCGCGAGAATTATCTCAAGATCATGTACGCCCCTGAATTTCAGCAAGAGTTTCATCATCTTTTAAAGCATTATGTCGGGCGGCCAACACCGCTCTACTTTGCTTCCAGGCTTTCGGATCGATACAAGTCACGGATTTATTTGAAACGCGAGGACTTATGTCATACCGGTGCCCATAAGATTAACAACACCATCGGACAAATCCTGCTTGCCAAGCGACTCGGCAAACAAAAGATCATCGCCGAGACCGGCGCCGGCCAGCATGGAGTAGCCACGGCTACCGTGTGCGCCCTGATGGGGCTGGAGTGTACGGTGTATATGGGCCAGCTTGACATGGAGCGTCAGCGTCCTAATGTGGAGCGCATGCGGATCCTGGGAACTAAAGTGGTCCCGGTGTTGAGCGGAAACATGACATTAAAAGACGCCACCAACGAAGC
>JBGPGZ010000568.1:0-2743 GCA_041484175.1 Cyclobacteriaceae bacterium
CTGTAACTCGATCGGCCGCACAAACCAAAAAAATGGAATGTCATACCGGGCACGTACGAAATTACCTATGGAAGATGAGCGATTTTTGACCCGGTACCCGTGGCGACCGCACGAGAGCATTTCATAGATTCTTCTCCTCTTTGCCTCCACTGGATCCCGGCTCGGTGCCCGGCCTGCCTTCGCAGCCGCTTCGGCAGGCGAGGGATGACACTTCATAGGAAGGGCGGCATTTTAACCAGACTACAATGAATCGACAGACCGGGGTCCTCTCAATTATCCTCCCAATCAAAATACTCGTCCTTTTCCAATTCAAGTTCTTTCTTCTTCTTTTTGCCCTTGATCTTAAACGCGTCTTTCAGCTCCTGTACCTCTTTCTTCAGATCGCTGACGATCTTCTTTTTCACGGCTGCCTTGTCATAGCTAACGTCGTAATCATCCGTGGTTCCTGTGATTTTAAGGAAGACCTTCGGTTTACCCGATGTATCCTCTTCGATGGCTCCGAATGCTTCATCGGGGTCAATTTTTTTCCTTGTATGCAGCGGGGCTATTACCCGGTAGTCGATTTTCTGATCAAAGCCGTGCGTGCCGCTGAATTGGATGGTGGTCACGTTGCTGCTCACCTCCATCTGGGGGATGTAAACGGTTTTATTCTCGATGTGAATTTCGTTTTTGAGATCGGCAAAACGAAGGTGACCCAAGCCTTCGTCGTCCAGGTATTTGTGGAGTTTCTTCATGGGCTCAAAATTGTTCAGTTCCCCGTTTTTAACCGTGACACTGATGTCGGTAACCAGTGTTTCGGGATAGAGCTTTAGCTTCTTGTTAAGGGTCATTTCCATGCTGACCTCCGCAAATGCTTGTCCCTTTAAATGCCTGGACTCGATAAAAGTCTGGCGGAAATTCTCAAAAACATAAAACACGCTGTCAACGTGAATTCCGTTGAGCTTAAATGAGCTCACCACATCAATCGCGTTTGCATTTTTGGCATCGACGATTCCATTGAGGGAGAGGTCTCCCCCCATAACCTTCAGGTTGATATTCCGCGAGACAGCCATTTGATTTTTCACAAGTAAATCCCCTTTCACTTCGTGCGGCTTGAAGCGTTTGTATTTCATTGACTTTACGCGGCAATTGAAATTGAGATGGAGATGCGGGGATATATGAAAATCAAAATCAGGAGAGCCGTTTCCGGCGAAACCAATCGAAAAAAGCTGGTCAAGGTCAATAAAATCGGATTGAAGATCCGCTTCAACGCCGATCGGCTGGCCTTCAAACAGCAAGAAAGTGATCACGTTCTTGAAAAACCCATTGAGTTTGAAATCGCTGTTCTCAAACTGGCCACTTACGTTGCTCAGAGCAAGGTCATTTCGGTTGAATTGGAGCGATCCATTCAGGTTCTTAAAATGGAGGTTTTGTTTGCCTAGGTCCAATTGAATGTTCTGCATATCAATCGAACCTTGTGTACTCACTTGTTGGGCCGTGTTTTTATTTTTCAGCAGGGATATCTTCCCACTAAAAGAAACGTCGGCCCGGAGGGCTCCCTCCAATTTCCGGATCTCCTCGATTGGATAAAAATTCAAAAGGGAGGCAGCATCCAATTCGCCCTTAAAGTCGCATTGCACCAATGGGTCTTCAAAGTTCTCTATGGAGAAATCCGCCTTGAAAGCCCGGCCGTTGAGTTCCCCCGTAATGTTTTTCAGGAATAGCTCGGCGCGGGTAAGATCGGTCATCGATGGACTCGCAAAGGAACCCTCCAGGTTGGCGTGCTCAACCCTGGATTGATAGCCTGGATGAAAAAGGCGCGTATCCTTACAGCCAAAATGGACGGAAAAGAAAGGGCTATGGTGAGCGCCAACTTCACCTTTCAGGTTGAGGTCGAAATAAACATCGCCGTCGCTTTCATATTTTGCCAGTTTGCCGGTGATGTCCTCCGGCATCAGCGAAAGCAAGGTTTGGATATCGGCATCTTTTCCTTTGGCGATAAGATCGATGATGTTCTTTTCCTTGAAGGAATAAGTACCGTTCACATCAAAGGATGATTTATTCACAACCAGCGTAGACGGATGGACGACGATATTTTTAAGTGCGTCGTCATAGACCAGGGAGGAGGTCGCCTCCACGAGTTTGTTCTTGAGAAATACCTTCCCGTCGATTCCAATTTGGCCAATGGTGACATCACCCACGGCTTTAATATCGTAGAGGTCGCCCCTGATGGAAATGGAGGCAATGAGTTTTTCGCTTTGGAATAGGTGATGCTGAAGCGATTGCAAGTCGCGGTATTGGACTTTCGAGTTCTTCAGGCGCACATTTTTGAGGTCAAATACAATGGCGCTCGCGGAGTCGGTCCCCTTCTCTTTATCTTTAAATATCGTGTAATTATTTTTTCCGGCCTCGTTGATCTTCAGGTTAGTCTCGCTGTCCACAATTTGAAGCCCGCGAATCGAATATTTTCCGGTCCAAACTTCGACCGGATTGAGATAAAAGGAAATGGTTTTTGCCGTCAGCAGCGGATAATCACCGGGGTGGCTGTCTTCGACATAGACATCGGTAAACAGGATGGCCATGTTGGGGAAATCATTCCACGCGGAGACTTCGATCTTCCCGATTTTGACGGGTGTATTCAGGCTTTTGTTGGCTTCCTCTACAAACTGATGGATAATGCGGTCCTTAAACAGAAACACCGATGTTGCAGAAGCAATCAGCAACACCACGATGGTGAGCAGGAGGTAAAAAACAATTTTTTTAA
>JBGPGZ010000569.1:0-2739 GCA_041484175.1 Cyclobacteriaceae bacterium
CAATCGAACGTCTTTAACCACTCGCACCCCTGTTTTTTCAACTGCGGCTTCAATTTGGTCGGCGGACCACTTATTCGAAGGCGCTACTATTGACTCTTATGTCATTCGAGGTACATTATTTCAGTGGAGGCTTTGGAAGTGATGGCCCGGTTTGATTGGGTATGAAGAAACATAATTCGCATGGGAAATTATTTCTGTATTATCGGCATGAATGCGATCTTACTTACACGTTGATTTCAGGCATGAAGCTCCTCCTGAATGAAGTCCAATTTCAGCAGCAGCGCCTTCACCTGCTGGACGTTCAACCGCTCGGTATTGTGCGATGTGTAGTCATCGAGATGAGAAATTCTTTCCTCACCGGCGCTAAAGTACTTGCTGTAATTTAGATCCCGGTTATCCGCCGGGATGCGGTAATAGCATCCCTTATCATCGATCCTTGCCATTTCCTCGCGCGAAACGAGCGTTTCATACAGCTTCTCGCCGTGACGGGTGCCAATGATTTGAACGGGATTATCCTTGTTGAAGACTTCCCTGAGCGCTTGTACCAGGTCGGCCAATGTCGCCGCCGGGGCCTTTTGCACAAAAATGTCGCCTTGCGTGCCATGCTCGAATGCATGCAGAACAAGATCCACGGAATCATCCAGCGACATGAGGAAGCGCGTCATGTTTGGATCGGTGATGGTGAGCGGCTTGCCCTTTTTCAGCTGGGCCACGAATAGGGGAATCACCGAACCGCGAGAGGCCATCACGTTTCCGTAGCGGGTCGCGCAAAGTACCGTTTCGCCCTCGTTCTGCATCCGGGCCTTGGAAACCATGAACTTCTCCATCAGTGCCTTGGACAAGCCCATGGCATTGATGGGATACACCGCCTTGTCGGTACTGAGTAGCACCACGCGTTGAGCAACGTTGGCAATCGCTGCGGACATCACATTCTCGGCGCCCAGCACGTTCGTTCGGACGGCTTCCAACGGGTAGAATTCACATGACGGCACCTGTTTGAGAGCCGCCGCGTGAAACACGTAATTCACGCCCTTCATCGCCTGATGAATACTGTCGTAATTACGGACGTCGCCAATGTAAAACTTCAGCTTGTCATTATTCAAAGCGATGCGCATTTCCTCCTGCTTCTTCTCATCGCGGCTGAAAATGCGAATCTCTCGCACGTCCGTCGACAAGAAGCGCTTGAGAACGGTATTCCCGAAAGATCCGGTTCCACCAGTGATCATCAATACCTTATCTTTGAACAAAGCGTACGCTCCCGTGGCAGGTGATGATCAGATCACTTTTCTCAGAACTATGTGAATTGTCGAGGTGAGTGGAAGATTGAAACGCAAAAGGAAACGGCGCGCAAAGAGCTCGATCTTCCGGGTCACAAAAAACCTGTCGTAATAACTGTGCCCGATATATCCGACGTGCTCTTCGACCAGGTATCCAAGTGACTGGAAGATTTTCCGCAGCCGCTTGCTCGGCGTCCCGCACAACACATAATAGGCTGGAAATTTAACGTCATAAACCCTGTCTCTGGCTGGTTGGAAAAACTCCACAAGTTTCTTGCTGACCCATTCCGGGACGAGTTTGTTCACGAACAATGGCAGGTTATGCGGGGAAGGGAAAAAATGCACGGCCGTTCCGTTTTTCTTCAATAGCATCGCAATGTTCCTGTGCGCCTGGGTTGCATCCTTGATATGCTCAAGAAGCATGTTCGAAAAGACCAGATCAAAGGTCCCCAGCATATCCGGCGCAATGAAGCCCTTGTCCCGCGAAGCTATATCCACCGTGAGGCGATTGCACCATGAAGGGGCTTTGTCAAGTTCCTTCTTGTTGATGTCCAAAACATAATAATTCAGCCCATACTTTTGAACGAGCTCCAGCGGAAGCAGCGGCCTGGCTCCGCCGCCTATATCGGCAACATTCTTGACTTTGTTTCCGACAATGATCTTTTCCGGAAATCTTGGGGCATTGGCATTGCCCGGAAAATCATCGATCAGCTTAAGATCCACCGTCACTCCCACCAATACGATGCCTCTCGATACTTGGCATTCTGGAAGTCATCTGGACCTTTTGTCCCAATCGGTTCGCATGAGACTGATCAACTCAGGCCAATCCGGAGCAACATATCCCGTTGCCGAAGCAAAGCGTTCGGCATTCAGGGAACGATCGATAACCACCGAATCATCCCTGATGATATCAATTGTCTTGCCGTACACCTCGGCGACCAAGCGCAGCAGATCGTACTTCGAAATCGGCCGTGCAGCGACATGGTATAAACCAAACAAGTCGGGCCGTGGGATCACGGCATCCCGAACGACCTGAGCCAACGCTACCGTCGGCAATCCCGAAAAAATCGCCCTGCCGAAGCACGTGCACCGTTCCTGCTGCGATAAAAACCAGCCAAGCAAGCCAGTGGCGGTCTGCAACTCATGGCCGATCATCGAAGTGCGCAGTGTAATCGTGTGCGGGTAATGCACTTCCCCCAGAAACTTTGAAGTGCCGTAGAGATCCTTGGCGTCCGCAGGATCATCTTCCGTATATCCTCCTTTCAACCCGGAAAAGACACCATCCGTGCTCATATGCACCAAGCGCGCGCCGTTGAGACTGCAGAGCTTGGCCAGGCGATGAGGCAGCAGCGCATAACTCGGGATCAGCAACAGGGGGTCGCCGGAATTCAGCAACTGACTGGCCAGGGAAATACAATTGATAACGACCTCCGGCCGGACCTGAGCGAAGAGCCTGACCAAG
>JBGPGZ010000570.1:0-2738 GCA_041484175.1 Cyclobacteriaceae bacterium
CACCGGTTATCAGTTTGTCCGGAAATCCATTGGGAATGTAACGGGCTGTAGGTTTCTTCTTTCGGATTTCAGCGTCCCAGAGATACCACAATTCCTTCAGGCGCCCTGTACGCCACAACCTGTACTTTACATAAGCGGGATCGTGTGGATCGCCGGAGGGCGTTGATGTACTTTGCGTCTGGTTGATCCTGGGAAGGTCCAGACCCGAGAAGGTTTTGAAGTTGCGCACACAGTGTTCACAATAGCAAATACCATGACCGCTCCAGCGATTGGAGAATATTCCTTCGGGCTCGTATCGATCCATGATCTCCCGGATCACGCTGGTCATGAACTCAAAATTGTAAGGGCCAAGGGCACAGGTAACCCACAATTCCGGATTTGCCCAATGACGTCGCTTGTTCCCGTCAACGGTAACCGCAATCCAGTCGGGGTGCGCGTCATAGACATTTTGCCGCGCGGCATGCGGGTCGGTGCGGAGCACGACCGTCATATCCATCTTTCTGCATCCATTGACCATGGTGCCCAGTGGATCAGAGGAGCCCAGCCAGTCGCTGCGGTGATGCAGCGGAATATTTGTTGGATAGAATGCCACAACACCACCGGCGCTCAGCAGCGCGCCATCGGCATGGATCCGCTTAAAATAGCTAAGCCAGAAATCCGGATCAAATTTTTCAGGGTCATTCTCCACAAAGGCAAGCTGTGCCCATCGCATCGAGCGATCAAACCAGGGTGCATCAACCGGAGAAACCATGCCCTCCTGACCGGAGTGATCTATGCCATAAGCATTTCCAATAAAAGCCGCACCGCCAATCGCCGAGGTAGTCTTGATAAAATCTCTCCTGTCCATCGTGTGAGTTTAAAATTAAGAAATTCCGAGGTCGTATAAATCCGATCTGAATTCGTCTGCAGTCTTGGTAGCCTTTGTCACCCCGCAGTCTTGCCGGCTATTGATAAGGACTCACCCTCGTACCTCATACCTCGTACCTTTTCATTCACCCGCTGTTTTTTTCGGGATCTCCCTGCCAATCACCCAATGGTGTCCGAACGGATCGACAATCCTTCCCTGGCGGTAGCCGTAATCATGATCCTTTACGGGGAACATTTCTATTGCTCCTGCTGTAATCGCACGACGAGCAAACGCATCCGGATCGGCAATCGTCAATTCGATGCGCATGGTCGTACGACCGCCAACAGACTCAGGGCTAACATTGTTACGTTCAGGTGACTCATCGGCCAAATAGAACCTGGCTCCTTCAATAGACAATTCAGCAACAATGATTCCATCCGGGCTGTCATGCCGCATTAATTCCGTTGCGCCGAAGGCCTTTTTATAAAATTCGATCGCGGCTTTACCGTTTTTTACCGAAAGCATCGGCGTGATCGTTGTTTTTATAATTTCGGCTGCCATAACAAAACGTTTATAATTAACAAATTTATCGAATATCTAGAGGATTTGCGCGATGCGGTCTTCTCGCAGCGCCACTCTGCCTTCTATGAAATGTCATCCCGGGCTTTGACCCGGGACCCCGAGGGAATCAACGCGGAGAAGAATCCATGAAATGCGTTCGCGCGGCCGCCATGGGGTACCGGGTCAATTAATATTTATCTCTTTGTCGGAAAGTTTGTGCCAGCCCGGTATGACATTCCATTTTCTTGTGCGTGCGCCTTGTTCGAGGCCTGTCTCTTTTTCTCAATCATCAAAAAGGTTTGATAAAATAGACCAGAATAATTTACCTTAGGGCGGAAACCAATGCACCGCTAATGTCCATCTCCAAAACATTCACTCGATCTTATCTTCAATTCACTCTTCTCGTAATTACTGCGTGTATTTTTCTCTCGTGCACAGATTCTGTACAGAACGTACCTGCCCGCGTGCTGGTTTTTTCCAAGACCAAAGGATGGAAGCATTCCTGTATTCCGTATGCCAACGCCGCCATCCTCAAGCTAGGAAAGCAAAACGGATTTCAGGTTGATACTACAAAGAATGCGGAGGCTTTCAATGAAGACAACTTAAAGAACTATCGGGCCGTGATCTTCAACAATACGACCCGGAACGTGTTGAACGCAACACAACAGGCAGCCTTTGAGCGATTCATTCAGTCGGGCGGCGGCTTTGTGGGAATTCACTCCGCGGCTGATACCGAATATGAATGGCCGTGGTATGACAAGCTGGTCGGGGCCCATTTTTCCAGCCATCCGCACAATTCCAATATCCGCAAGGCGACGGTCGATGTTATCGATAAGAGTCACCCCTCCACTGCCGGACTTCCCGATCATTGGGAACGCACGGATGAATGGTATAATTATCGGTCCTTCTATTCAGGCATTAAAGTGCTGGCCAACCTGGATGAAAATAGCTACGAAGGAGGGACCAACGGAAGTAATCATCCCATCGCCTGGTATCATGAGTTTGATGGTGGCCGGGCGTTTTATACAGGTGGCGGGCATCAGGACTCAAGTTATTCCGAACCGCTTTTTTTGGGCCATCTTCTTGGCGGAATAAACTATGCGATGGGTGACGGCAAATTGGACTACAACAAATCGTATTCAGCAGCCGTTCCCGAAGAAAACCGTTTCGTCAAAACCATCCTGGTCAATGATTTGAATACACCGATGGAATTGGCCGTTTCAGACGACGGCCGTGTTTTCTTTTCCGAATTACGAACCGCCAACCTGGGCGTCTACAATACCATCAACGGAAAATATTCCCTGGTCCATCAGTTTAACGTTGCCACAAA
>JBGPGZ010000571.1:0-2731 GCA_041484175.1 Cyclobacteriaceae bacterium
AAAGCTTCGAATGATGCGCCTGAATACTCCCCATAAATTCCCCAAATCCCGGCTTATATCCCTCCGCCACTTTTTTCTCCAAACTGTCAATCCGGCCTTGCAGCATCTGCATATTGCCCCCCTGCTGCCGGCAACCCAGCAGCCCCAAAATAACCAGCACTAAGAGTAAGTATTTCATTTCTATTTTTCAACCACGATCAGTAGGCAATAGGCAAGTGGCAGTAGGCAAGTACAATTGCGAATTACAAATGCCAATGACTGATAACGCCGATTACCAATTACCAATTACTAATGACTAATGACCAATTTGTCAACTGTCAACCGTTTCGTCACCCACTCCCTTGCATTGACAAACGCCTCGATCCACGGTCCCACTTCATCGTTTTCCTTCGAACGCGTATAGTACGGCCAGTTCCAGGCAAAGAGTGATCTTTCTATATGCGGCATGATGGCGAGATGTCTTCCATCGTGCGAGCAAAGGGCGGCTACGGCAAAGTCGGAATCATTTGGGTTGCCGGGATACTCGTCATAGGAGAACGTCGCCGCCACCTGGTAGATGGATTGATCTGCGGGAAGTTCGAACTTGCCTTCGCCATGCGCGAGCCATACGCCGAGGCGCGCACCGGCATAGCTGCCGAGCATCACCGAATTGTTTTGCTGGATACTGATGTTGATAAACGTCGATTCAAATTTTCCAGAACCGTTGTAATGCATCCTTGGATGACCAGCCCATCCGGCGCTGCGGAATTTCTCAAGCGTAGTCTCATCGCGATAAACAAGACCCAGCTCCATCATCAGCTGGCAGCCGTTGCAAACGCCAAGACTCAAGGTATCCGGTCTTGCATAGAAATTATCGAGTGCCGCTTTTGCTTTTGGATTGTATAGAAAGGCGCCCGCCCAGCCTTTGGCAGAGCCCAGCACATCGGAGTTGGAGAAACCGCCGACAAATACGATGATGTTCACTTCCAGGAGATCTTCCCTGCCCGCGACCAGGTCGGTCATATGTACATCCTTTACATCAAAGCCGGCGAGGTAGAGTGCGTAGGCCATTTCGCGATCGCCATTCACGCCCTTCTCCCGGATGATAGCAGCTTTTACTCCGGAAGGAATTCTTCTCGCCGGATCAATTCCGTAGGTGCTGAATTTGCCATCGAAACGGCGCTGGAATTTGTACTCCAGCGCTTGTTTGAAAATATTATCCTTTCGCAGCCCGGCGTGGCCTTTGGTTCGTTGAAGATGATCGAGTTGATAGGATGTTTTGAACCAGGTATCGCGAAGCGCGTCAATGTCGAAGGTCTCAAGCTTCAGGTTCCATGCTTTCAGTTGAAGCGTTCGGGTGTGGGTTACTTCACCCAGGATGTGAAAGCGGATTTGGTTTTGATCCAGAATAGAAATTAACTCGAGTTCATGTTCTGCCTGGATAATCACTCCCGGATTTTCACTAAAAAGTATCTTGATGACGTCGTTGCCAAGGCCGCTCAGATTGACATTTAATCCTACGCCCGGAACAGGGAAGCACATCTCAAGAAGCGTGGTGATCATTCCTCCTGAAGAAATATCATGTCCTGCCAGTACAAGCCTGGATTCGATCAACTGTTGAACGGCTCCGAAGGCTTTGGCAAAATAGCCGTCGTCCTTCACCGTCGGAGCCGACTGCCCCAAAGCATTGACGACCTGCCCCAGGCTGCTTCCGCCCAGTTTAAATTCGTCATTTGAAAAATCGACGTAGAATAGTTTTGATCCGGGAACGTCCGCCAATGCAGGTGAAATGGTCTTTCGTATGTCCTCCACCTCAGCCACGGCCGATATGATCACCGTGCCGGGAGAATAAACGACTTCCCCCGTGGGATACTTCTGCGTCATCGACAACGAGTCTTTACCGGTTGGAATATTGATGCCAAGCTTACACGCAAAATCACTGACGGCCTCGACCGCCTTGTACAATCGTGCATTTTCTTCTTCATTTTTCGCGGGCCACATCCAATTGGCGCTCAGCGAAACTCCCCTTAACCCATGCGTAAGCGGAGCCCATATGAGATTTGTAAGCGCCTCGGCAATCGCCAACCTGCTTCCGGCAACGGGGTCGACCAACGCCGCGGCAGGAGCATGCCCGATCGCGGTCGCCACACCCTTGTTGCTTAGAAAATCGAGCGCCATGACGGCCACATTGTTCAGCGGCAGTTGAATAGGGCCGCACGTTTGCTGGGTCGCAACCTTTCCGGTTACCGAACGGTCCACTTTGTTGGTCAGCCAATCCTTGCACGCTACCGCTTCGAGTTGCAAAACCGCCTCCAGGTATTCGACCAATTTTTCCTGCCGGTAGTTGAGCTCTCCAAAAGAGACGGCTACTGTTTTGCCGGTGATGACCGTTTTTGGAGAAGAACCAAATAGATGATTGACTTCCAGCTGTACCGGCTTCAGGCCTGTGCCCGCATCAACAAATTTCAATTTCTGATCGCCGGTGGCCTTACCCACTACATACATCGGAGCCCTTTCGCGCTCGGCTACACGTCGCAGGGTGGCTACGTCTTTTTCATGAAGGGCAAGTCCCATCCGTTCCTGCGATTCGTTGCTAATGATCTCTTTAGCGGAGAGCGTTGGGTCACCGATAGGAAGTTTGTCAATTTCAATGGTCCCCCCGGTTTCTTCAAGCAATTCGCTTAAACAGTTAAGGTGTCCGCCTGCGCCGTGATCGTGGATGGAAACGATGGGATTTACAGCGGACTCCACC
>JBGPGZ010000572.1:0-2687 GCA_041484175.1 Cyclobacteriaceae bacterium
AAGATCTATTTCTCCGCTACTTTCGGTCATACGTTTTTTTTGGTACAAAGAAAAGCGAATATCATCACATTAGCCATTCATTTGATTAATTTTGCATCCTTTTAGATCTATGAAAGAATTAGTATTGGTCACGGGTTCAGCCGGTTTTATCGGGTTTCACTTATCCAAGGAGCTTGGTAAACAGGGCTATCGTGTGGTAGGCATTGACAATTTGAATGATTATTATGATGTAGCGTTGAAAAAATCAAGGTTAGATATTTTAATGCAAATGCGGGACTTCACTTTTTGCAAGGTCGACCTCACCGATAAGAAAGGAATCGATGACCTGTTTGGCAATCATGACTTTACCTTTGTTGTGAATTTGGCGGCACAGGCGGGTGTGCGGTATTCTTTAATAAACCCTTATGCTTATGTTGACAGTAACCTACGCGGGTTCCTGAATATTCTCGAGGCATGCCGTCATCATGATATCAAGCATTTAGTTTATGCGTCGTCAAGCTCGGTGTATGGCGCTAATAGGAAAATGCCTTTTTCAGTTCACCAAAATGTGGATCATCCGTTATCGCTTTATGCCGCCACCAAAAAGGCCAATGAATTGATGGCACATACTTATTCGTCCTTGTATAATTTACCCACTACTGGCTTGCGATTTTTTACCGTTTACGGTCCGTACGGGAGACCAGACATGGCCTTATTTATTTTTACAAAAGCCATCCTGGAGGGAAACCCCATCGATGTTTACAATCAGGGCAAAATGAAACGCGACTTCACCTACATCGACGACATTGTGGAAGGTATTGTGCGATTAATTCCAAAATCTCCTCACGGGGAACCTCATTGGAATGGCGCTGCTCCTGATCCGGCGACCAGTTTTGCGCCATACCGGATCTATAATATCGGGAATAGCAAGCCGGTTGACCTTCTTTATTTCATTGACGTGTTAGAAAAGGCAATTGGCAAGAAGGCCAAGAAGAATTTTAGACCAATTCAACCTGGTGATGTTGAAGAAACTTTTGCTGATATCGGGGATTTGATGAGAGAGATTGATTTCAAACCAGCGACTTCAATCGAACTGGGTATAGAAAAATTTGTTAAGTGGTATCTGGAATATTATAAGATCGAAAAATAGAATGGAACGCATTGGAATTATTGGCTTGGGATATGTAGGCTTACCGCTGGCCGTAGAATTCGGGAAAACTCTTGAGGTAATTGGGTTTGATATTAACCGCTTGAGAATCGAAGAGTTGAAAATGGGCGTCGATCGCACATTGGAAGTAGACAAAAATGAACTTTCGGATGCCCGTCATTTGACATTTTCTTCAGATCTGGAGGATTTAAGAAACGTTAGTTATTTTATCATAACGGTGCCAACTCCGGTAGATGATTACAAAACTCCGAATTTAACCCCATTGATAAAAGCGAGCGAGACTGTCGGAAGGGTCTTGAAAAAAGGTGACATTGTGATTTATGAGTCTACCGTGTATCCCGGATGCACCGAAGAAATGTGCGTGCCGGTATTGGAAAAAGTAAGCGGACTGGTGTTTAATATGGACTTCTTTTGTGGATATTCTCCTGAACGCATTAATCCAGGAGATAAACTGCATCGCGTGACCACTATTAAAAAAATTACCAGCGGGAGTACGCCGGAAGTAGCCGAAAAAGTCGACCGGCTTTATAAAAAAATTGTGACGGCAGGTACGCATAAGGCCTCTTCGTTGAAGGTGGCCGAGGCGGCCAAAGTAATTGAGAATTCCCAACGCGATGTGAACATTGCCTTTGTAAATGAATTGGCGCTGATCTTTGAAAGGATTGGAATTGACACCCATGACGTCCTCGAAGCGGCGGGTACCAAATGGAATTTCCTTCCCTTCAAACCAGGACTCGTGGGGGGGCATTGTATAGGCGTGGACCCGTACTATTTGACGCATAAAGCAGAAAGCCTGGGGTATCATCCTGAAGTAATCTTGTCGGGACGAAGGATCAATGACAACATGGCCATCTACATAGCCAATGCCGTCATCAAACTGATGGCCCAAAATGAATTGCCCATCAACAAGAGTAGAATTTTGGTACTGGGTCTGACCTTCAAGGAAAATTGCCCGGATATCCGCAACAGCAAAAGTGTGGACGTAGTAAGGGAATTGCAGAGTTTTGGAACAACGGTGGACATCTTCGATCCGCACGCCGATCCCCTGGAGGTTTCGCATGAATATGGCTTGACATTAATCTCTGAACCTGCGCAGAAATACCATGCGATTGTGCTCACCGTTGCGCACAAGGAATTCTCCTCCCTGAACTGGACTGCGATCCGGGATGAAAAGACCGTTGTTTACGATATAAAAGGTTTTCTTGACAGATCACTTGTGACCGCGCGATTATAATGAAACCGGAGAAAAAAATATTAGTCACGGGTGGCGCCGGTTACATCGGCGCTCACACCACCGTTGAACTTTTTAATCAGGGATACGCGCCCATCCTGGTTGACGATTTTTCCAAATCCGACCGAAGGCTGATCTCTGGAATTGAGAAAATCACGGGCACACCTGTGAGGCTTTTTGAGGGGAATTGCAGCGATCGGGATTTTCTCAAAAAAATCATTGTGCAGGAACCTGGTATCGTCGGTGTTATGCATTTTGCGGCTTACAAGTCCGTAGGCGAATCAGTCCAATACCCGCTTAGATATTATG
>JBGPGZ010000573.1:0-2686 GCA_041484175.1 Cyclobacteriaceae bacterium
AGTTGATAGTACCGGAAAGCTCATCGTGAAAAGCTGAATCTGCAAAGTTTGTTTCTACCAGAATATCCACCTCAAACTTGTTACCGCTGGAACGCTCATGCGCGTAGACCCCGTGATAGGCATGAAACTCCAGACCCTCAAGAGAAACTTTTCCCAGCATTACAGATATTCAAATTTGGAAATAATGGGACGACGAATTGAATGGTTACTGAATATCGTCAAAGAAAGACCTTTGAAATCGCTGCTCTTCAGCAAACACAGGTTGCGGTAAATCAACAGGAGCGGATTCCGGCATCAGCGGCTTGCGCACCGACGGTTCAAAGTCAGCGTTGGGATACAAAGCTTTCTTGGCCTCGCGTTTCGCCATCGCCAGGTGATGCTCCGGGTCAAAATCTTTGGCTGCTCCCCGTGTTCGTTCTACCCGGTCAATCGTTTCACCAGCCAGGCGTTTTAAGTCGGCCAACAAATTGTCACGCTGTGATTCAAGGTTTTTGTAAAGCTGCACCATAGACTTTAACCTTTCTTCCATTTCTTCAAGCATCTGCTTGGATGTCATCTCCGCCAACTCGATGGTGTCCTTGGCTTTGGATTTTGCTTCATTAAGCATGCCTTCAGCTTTAAACTGAGTTTCCCTCAGGTGAAGTTCGGCCGCCTTGTTAGCCTGCTCAATCATGTTTGATCCCGTATCCTCGGCCGTCTTCAATGTCTTGTAAAGCGAACTTTCTACCTCGCGCAGCTTGGTCACTTCCCGTTCTGAGGCTTCCAGTTTTATACGCATTTCCTTGACTTCATCCTGTGCCTTTTCCCATTCCTGAGAAAGTGAAAGCAGAAATGCGCTAACTTCATCTTTATCATATCCGCGCAGTGTCCTTTCGAACTGCTTTTGGCGAATTTCCAAAGGGGTAATTTTCATGTTGATTGATGGTTAGTGATTGTACATAAGTTTAAAAAATGAACCAGGGTTAAACCGATTTTCCGGGCTATCATGATGATGTCATGATTAATCATGGTCAAAAAATATTTCCCAAACACCGAGAGTGCGGTCGTCGCTTGCGCTCACCAATTGATTGTCAAACGATGTCCAAAGCAATTTGTTTACCGAGGTGCCATGGCCCTCATGGCGAGCTTTGTCAATTACCTTCAACAGTTTGAGCTCATCGGCTTTCCACACCTTGATTGACTTATCCAGGCTACAAGTTACAAAATGTTTACCATCCGGACTAAACGCGATGTGATTGAGGGCGTAGAGATGGGCCACCACCTCCCCTGCCTGCGCGTATCCGCGGGAGGCATCCCAGGCCTTTAAGCGGGCATCGCGGGAGCCGCTCAAAAGGGTTTTATAGTCGGGGGTATAGGCTAATGCAAATACCGAGTTTTGATGGCCAAACCATTCGTATTTGAGCCTCAGGTCTTCCAAACTAAACACACGGATGGCGTTGTCGCTGTACCCCACGGCCAATTCCCCCAGCACCGGATTGACAGCCAGAACGCGGGCGCTCTTTTCCGAATGGATAAGCTTCTTGCGGATCGTCCAGGCTTCCTGGTCCACCACCGTGACAACCCCCTCACCCGATGCCACAAAAAGATCCTGGCCGAACGAATGGATGTCAAAAATAGCAGCCGCTGTCAATTGAATGGAGCGAACCTCTTTTTTTTCCTTCGGGTCGAGTAAGTGAACTCCATCATAATTATGACCAGCCGCAAGCAGATCCGGTCCTTTCAGAAAGTGCAGCGCATAGATTGAATTGGGCAAGCGGGCGATCAACTCTCCAAATTCCGGCTTATCCAGATCCCACATCGCCACCACTCCATCTCCAGCGGCTGAAAAGAACAATTTCGCCTGATGGCTTGGTGCCAGCGCGTAAACACAATCGCTATGACCGGTGAGTGAATGAATTTTCTT
This sequence comes from Cyclobacteriaceae bacterium, assembly GCA_041484175.1. GTDB lineage: Bacteria > Bacteroidota > Bacteroidia > Cytophagales > Cyclobacteriaceae > ELB16-189. The sequence goes on from JBGPGZ010000573.1 coordinate 1,904, forward strand.
GACGCTGACGTTTGTCATATGAACTCTTTAAGATACGGAAACCTGTTGTTGTTCATCCTGGTCAAAGAAGCAGGTGGTGAAGATGGTGGGGTCGCTGATAATGGTTTATCAGATTTTTTACCAAAATTGTAGGATAAAGCCCGATAAACCAATGCCCTTACACAAGATTGAATGGACGGATCGCCAGCGTGGCTGGGCGGTTTGGCATATTACGGAAAACGAACGGGCGCTGGAAGCATTGGCCTTTCCGGAGACTTCTCCGGACGATATCAACAGTCCTTTAAAGCGTCTTGAATGGCTAGCCGGCAAAGTCCTCCTGAAAAGTATGGTGGAGGAAGCAGGGCTATCCTATCAGGGTGTGCGCAAAGATGCATATGGAAAACCGTTTCTCAATCATCTCGCTCACGCGATTTCTCTCTCTCACTCTTATCCTTACGTTGCGGCGCAGATCGACCTTCATGCAGTAGGCATTGATGTAGAGCAACCTAAGGACAAGCTGTTAAGAATTGCCCATCGTGTTTTAGACCCCACCGAAGAGAGTGATGCCGGCAACAACATCACCAAGAACTGCATCTACTGGTGTGCCAAAGAAGCCTTGTACAAGATGTACGGTTTGCGGGGTCTTAGTTTTTCCGCAAACCTGAGAATTGAACCTTTTTCACTTGGTAAAATGGGCGACTTGCGCGGAAAAATTTCTGCTAACGGCAGTATCCATTTGATTAACTTGGGGTATTCGGTGGAAGAGGACTATGTACTGGTCTTTACCAAATAAATCGCCAATAC
>JBGPGZ010000574.1:0-2630 GCA_041484175.1 Cyclobacteriaceae bacterium
CATTTGGTCTTATTCCGCTTTCTCAAAATCTGTCGGTCCTCAAAGCAGTCAACCCGGCCTATGCATGGGACTTGCTTACACGCTATCCGAACGGATTCTGGCTGCTGGGTGCCGTCTTCTTGTGTACGACCGGGGCCGAAGCACTTTACCCCGACCTGGGACATTGCGGAAAAGCAAACATCCGGGTGGGATGGGGATTCGTAAAAATCACGCTGCTCCTGAATTATTTCGGACAAGCTGCCTGGTTGCTGACCCAGGTGGGTACGAAGCTGGACGACCGGATTCCTTTTTACTCCATTATTCCAAAGGAGTTGTTGGTATTTGGTGTAGTCATCGCGACGATGGCAGCAATCATTGCCAGTCAGGCGTTGATCTCGGGCACGTTTACCCTGGTCAACGAAGCCATGAAGTTGAAACTCTGGCCGAGTACGCTGGTGCGCTACCCCAGCCAGATAAAAGGACAGATCTATATCCCTGCCATTAATTGGGTCTTGCTGGCCGGAACAATTTCCGTCGTGCTGTTATTCAAAGAATCCTCACAGATGGAAGGCGCCTACGGATTGGCGATTACCTTGAATATGTTAATGACGACCTCGTTGCTGGTGTACTATTTCGGAACTGCCAAACATTCCAGGCTTAGGACTGGCATCATTGCTTTTGTCTTTTTCACTCTTGAAGGAATGTTTTTGATTTCCAACCTGAGCAAATTCAGCCAAGGCGGATGGTTTACCTATACGATCGCTTTTGTGTTCTTCCTGCTCATGTTCATATTGCTCAAAGCGCGTCACCTGCGCGACCGGCACACGGAGTTTGTAGATCTAAAACATTATGTCCCGCTGATCCAGGATTTGCAGGCCGACACCACCATTCAAAAAGAATCCACCAACCTCGTATACATGGCCGTGGCCGACAGCAAACGGTATATCGATTCAAATATCATTTATTCGATCTTCAAGAAGAGGCCCAAGCGTGCCGATGTGTATTGGTTTATCCATGTGGATACGGTCGACAGTCCTTACACCTCCAAATACTCGGTGGATACGATTATCCCCATGAAGTGTTTTTTCGTAAGGATCAAACTTGGATTTAAGGCGGACCACCGTGTTAACCTGCTCTTTAACAAGATCCTTCACGAAATGGCAGACAATGCCGAGATTGATTTGGTCAGCCACTATGATTCCTTGCGAAAGCACAGCATGCCTGCCGATTTCAAATTTGTTATTCTTCACTCCCTTGCCTCCGTCGACAGCGAGATTTCCGCTTTTGATGACATCATTATCCAGGGTTACCGCTTCATCAAGAAACACAGCCTGTCAACCGAAGAAATGTATGGTCTGGAGCTGGCCAATGTGGAGGTCGAGGCGGTCCCGATCATGGTAGGCCCTCCCGCCAAGGTGCGTATCAAAAGGGAGAAGGAGGATCTGGAGCGGGAGAAGGAGTTGAGATATCATGGGCATATTAATTAGTAATCGGTAAACGGTGATCGGTAATCGGTGGTTATTAGTCATTGGGAGTTGCTGTTTTTGAAAACGGTGGCACCCCTTTAGGCATGTTCACCGAAGCCCTGGCGTAGGTAGAGGTCAGGGGGCGAGCGCGGGACTCGAGTTACTTCCCTCCGCACGCCCTTCTTTTCCCTGAGGGAACCAGCCCGCACGCTAACATGACAAAGTAGGACATGACCAAAGACTAATGACTGATTTCGTGACCGGCTTCGGACATCTCCGTTCATTATCGGTTACTTAATTCTCTGGGAAAACGTCACAAACCATCAAAATCACCACAATTCTGCGGAATTGAAGATGGCACTGAATTGGCGTAGGTATGGCTTGATCAAAATCCAACTCCCATGTTTCAGAACTATTTGAAAATTGCCATCCGGAATTTGCTAAATCATAAAGTCTTTTCGCTGATCAACATCGTCGGGCTTTCGATCGGCATTGCGTGCTGCGTTCTCATTGCTTTATTTATCAAAGATGAGTTTAGCTATGAAACACATTTCAAGGGAGCAGAAAAAATTTATCGCATTACTTCGACTTTTATCAACGCGGATGGAACGGGTGATGCCTTTCCGCGCTGCTCGCCACCCGTGGCAATGGCGCTGTTGGATGAGTTCCCCGAGTTGGAATCGGCAACCCGGGTGGTAAGCCCGCCCGGTGTGGAGCAACACCTCGTGCGGTTTGAGGACAAGATCTTTTACGAAAAAGAGGGCTACCTGGTCGACTCCACTTTTTTTGATGTGTTCTCGTATGAATTCCTTGAAGGTGACCGTGCTACCGCACTGGACGGCAGGTCCACCGTAGTGCTTTCAGAAGCGCTGGCCAAAAAGTTATTCGCCGATCAAAGCGCGATGGATCGCACCCTCATCATCAACAGCGGCCAGTCCACCGATACATTCCAGGTTAAGGGGGTCCTAAAGAAACCGTTAAAAAAATCGTGCGTAGACGCGGCTTTTTACATGAGTATGAACAGCCAGGGCTGGGGCGATTACATCAAATCAGTCACCACGTGGGGTGGGCAGAATTTTACTTCGGGTTACATTAAGATCAAACCCAACTCATCCGCCGCCGGTGTGGAAGAAAAATTGCCCGCGATACTCGACAAGTATGGAGCAAAGGATTTGAAGGAAATGG
>JBGPGZ010000575.1:0-2630 GCA_041484175.1 Cyclobacteriaceae bacterium
ATTTTGCCCATTGATAGACGCCTCCCGACAACGGGAATTCGGCTGCCAGTTCCGCGAAGCACAAAGCCACCAAAAATTGACCGGCCAGCACCATGGGCCATGACCAAAAAAAATGAGGTCCGGCTGCCCCATAGCCAAGATAAAATGTCTGGAAAAGTCCGGTGAGAATAGAAATGTAAGAAAATCCGGCTGCGAAGCTCGAAAAACTTCCCATGCTGCGCTTCAGTTCCTGCCGATATCCGAAACGGGCAAGGTCTCCGCTATCGCTGTGGGATGGTTCGCTTTTATTTTTGAAAGAATTCGCCATCACAATTTTTTCAATTCTGCCAAAAGTTCGGCAGCCGTGTACACCGGCAGTTGCGGCAGGGCCGCTTTTTTGAGTCTCTTGTCGGCTGAGACAAAACAATCCAGGCCGAAGCGGATGGCGGTAAAATACTGCAATGCATCTTCCGTGTCCTCGATATGGCCGCTGGCCAGTGCTACCAAAGCAGTAGCATGATCGCAATCAATGACTTTTACATCATTGAGAAGGGTAAGAAGGATTTGCTTGGTCTGCCGTTGCGAATAGGATTGTGCCGTGAAATACGCGGTAATGTGCAATACAGATGGACTGGTATAGAGTTCGATCTCTCCGCGGATGCAGGCTTCGACGATGGCCCGGGCTGTGGCTTCGCCGGGCCGGCTCAGGACCAGGTCGAGCAGTAAATTGACATCCAGGAAAATCTTAGAAGCCATACTTGGTTTTGCGCGTATCGTAATAGGCTTTTCTCAAATCCGAATCGGTCTTCACGTTCGCTTTGGGCAATTTGTTGAGCAGTTGGAGGATATTTTTTTTACGTGCCGGGCGTAGCAGGCTTCGGAAATATTCTTCCACGATCCGGGATAATGATGTCCGATGCCTGGCTGCATAGCGCTTGGCCTGTTCCAGAAGGGTATCGTCGACGGTAATGTTTAATCGGTTTTTCATAGATTTTTCATTCAACAACGAATATACGCATAAAGTTCAATTATACGCATACTCTCCCGTTGGCGCGCGTTTGTCGCCTTGCCCCGCCTACCCATTGGCAAGAGTCTAAACGCGTGCCCTCACTCAATGAATTCGATGGCCAAATACCCCTTTTGATCCGTGTAATAATCCCGCGCCGAACTGTACAAGTAATTCTCTGCCTCATCCACAATTTCTTCTGCTACCGGATTATGAATGTAATCCAACTTCTGTTTTATGAACTTCCCTGTCATTAACAATTCAGGATGATTACCATCTTGCCAGATCTTATAGTTGCTCACCCTCTTTAACCGGTCAGCAACATCGCTGAACAATTCCAGCATCCAATCTCTTCTACTCTCATGCCCACTATTGATCGCTTCAATGATCTTTAAAGCAGTGAATTTCTTAAAATCCCTGATAATCCCGTAAAGCGGATCTTTGTCTGTCCTTACAATCATATGGAGATGACTCGACATTAAACACCAGGCATTAATCACCAATCCTTTTTCTTTTTGACAATACCTAAGCGAATTGATAACAATCTGTTTTAATTCCGGCCGGGTAAAAACATCCACCCATCCAACCGTTGCCATGGTAACAAAATACATTCCTTCCGGATCATTAAATTTGTATTTCTCTGACATTTCATGAATATGCAAAGAACTCAGTTCCGCACAAATACGGAAAACCTGACAATTTAGCAGCACTAACCATATCATGGGTTAGTTAGTAATCACCCTCGCGATCAGAATCTCTCCAGCACGCGTTTCCCGGAGAACTAACACGATTTGACTTCTATCCAACATTTCAATGAACAATCAAATTATCCTAAAAACGCGCGCTAACCGAGGTCGGTGTTGTTACTAACCACACGGTCCAAATTACTTCCGATACAAGGCTTCGAAAAAATATTCGCCAGCAAATCATCGGTGGTGATCTCGTCTTGCCAGGTTGTTGGTCGTTATAGAATGACTAATCTTGAATCGCAATGGTAACCTTTCCACGCGCATGTCCCAATTCAAGATAGCGGATAGCTTCCGCGGTCTCACTCAAGGAGTAAGACTTATCTATAACAGGGACTACTTTGCCGGATTCAACAAGCTCTTTTAGGAAAATCAAGTCCTTCTTGTTCACTTTCGCGGTTCCCATGAGCCCTATCTTCTTAGTTCCTTGTATTGAATTCAATGGCCCCAAAAATATATGCTGCAACAAAAGTGCGGGTGAAGTATATCCAACGATCACACATTTTCCATTTGCTCTTAATGCACGCCGATAATCTGCAACCGATCGATTTCCAACGTTATCAATGATCAGGTCAAAGCCTTGTTCATATAATACGAAATCATCTTTTGTGTAATCGATGACCCGGTCTGCACCAATCGACTTTACAATTTCCAAATTCCTTGTACTGCAAACGCACGTTACCACCGCTCCGAATGATTTGGCTAGCTGTACGGCAAACGTACCTACACCGCCAGCTGCGCCATTGATCAAAACACTTTGTCCGGATTGAACCTTGCCTGCATCGCGAAGACCTTGCAGTGCGGTGATGGCGGCCACCGGTATTGCTGCTGCCTGGCTGAATGTTATATTGGCAGGTTTCGCTACGATTGACGCATTTTCATTAATACATAGATATTCG
>JBGPGZ010000576.1:0-2629 GCA_041484175.1 Cyclobacteriaceae bacterium
CGAGGTAGTATCAGATCGGATCAATATTTTCCTGACGGTAGATATGCATACTATTAACAATTATTTTAATAGTCATGATCCTGCTCCGATTTATAAGCGTCAACTCAGCCATCAGTTGGAAGAGTATATCAAGGCAACCGTTGCAGCTGCCAAAAGGTATTCTGTGATCTTTTACAAGTTTAAGTGCACGGGTGAAATCGATAAGCAGTATGCCCAGCCTCTCATGTATGCGATTCGAAGACATTATACATTGAAGAAAATAGTCAGGAAAAACGAGTTTGAAAAATTCAAAAGAAGAAGTTGGTTATTACTGGGTTTTAGTCTTTTGGTAGTATTGGTCTGTCAGGCATTCGTTCCCATGTTGTTGGATGAACATGACCGGATACAAGTCGCCTTTGGAAATAGCCTGGACATTTTTAGCTGGGTGTTATTGTGGAGGCCTATTGACGTACTTCTTTTTTACTGGAATCCGCATCTGAAAGACATCTCCCTCTTGAATAAACTGTCAACGGCCGAATTAATCATCATCGAAAATGAAAAGTAATTACCTTTTCATATTGGCTTTCCTGCTCTCCTTCCCGCAAGGCGTTCGGGCCCAGGGCGGTTTTGAGCAATATTGCTACCTAAGCCAGCGGGGAACCATAACAGTCGTACCCATCATTCACTATCAAAGCTTTACGAACTGGTATGTCGAAGCCCGGTATAATTATGAGGCAGCAAAATCATTGTCATTGTATGTTGGAAAGATATTCTCGAAAGAAGGAAAATTCTCTTATTCCATCACGCCTCTTTTAGGTGGCATAACCGGGATGTTTAAAGGTGGCTCTGCCGGTTTAAATGTTACGATGGATATTGGTAAGCTGTTTTTTGCGTCACAATCACAATTCACCTCTCCTGCAGGAGGAGAGCAGTCCGGGTTCATATTCAGCTGGTCAGAGTTGGCGTACCAGCCATTGAAATGGGTATATGCCGGATTGGCATTGCAGCACACCCGCTATCTTCAAACAGGCGCTAAAAGTGTAGAGCCTGGTGTTGTTGTTGGATTTTCTGTTGGGTTGTGGACCTTTCCCCTTTATGCCTTTAGTCCGATGGCAAATGATCGGTATTTTATTGCGGGGATAAATTTACGTCTTGGATCAAGAATAGTCGAGTCGCATTTAAAGTAGTGCCAGCCCCGGCAAGTTGGGGTTTCAATTTTAAAAGATATGTTATATGAATAATCTTCAACTGGACTCCATAATCCTGATCAACCTTTTCGATTTATCGTTTTTGACAAGCAATTCGATTCAACTTGCTTCACTCGTCCTCTTTATAATTGGTGCGCTGGCGTTTCACAAATTTCGCGTCAATAAGATGAAGAACCTCTATGCCGAGTCAGCGCTACAGGTGCAGGAAAAAAATGAGCTCTTGGCCTATTCCATTGAGAACGAACAAAAGGCGAGGGACAGGGCCAACATCGCAAATCGGGAGAAAAGTGATCTCCTGGCAAGGATAAGCCGTGAAATCCGCACGCCGATGAACGGTGTGATAGGAATGGCCTCTCTCCTGGCAGAAACTTCACTCACCCATGAGCAACGCGAGTATAACGAGACGGTTCGCAACTGCGGTGAAAGCCTCCTCACCGCTATCAATGATATTTTGCTGGATGATGTTTTGTCAGAATCCAAAGCGGAAGTCGGCGGCATGGAAGTGGCTCAAAAGGACTTTGATTTACGAAACAGCATTGAAGAAGTATTGGATGTATTTGCCGGTAAAACGGTGGGCGCCGAGGTGGAGCTTTTGTACAGCATTGACAAAAATGTGCCAGTCCATATCCTGGGGGACAGCCTGCGATTTCGCAAGGTACTCATGAACCTGGTGGAAAATGCAGTCCGATTTACCCGCAAGGGAGAAATCGTAGTAAAAGCAAAGGTGAATGGGCAGGATGAAGATGGTCTTGAAATCGGCTTTGAGGTAAGCGATACAGGTTCAGGGATACCGGCAGACAAAATGAGTACCCTGTTCAAAGACGTTAACCAGGTGAATGATTCAACCTACGGCAAACGGGGTGAAGGCCTTGGTCTCGCGATTTGCAAAAAAATGATTGCCTCCATGGGAGGGACCATGAAGGTTGAGAGCCGCCTGGCGGAAGGTACGACCATTGGTTTTACGATCCGCGTCCGGGCCGGCCTCCAGTCCGTGAGTATGCAATGCGGCATGACTGGCCAGGAAGGAAAGAAAGTGCTGATAGTGGAGGACAATTTGACTTGTCAAAACTTGCTCAAAGACCAATTGGAACGATGGGGCTTGACGCCGACCGTTGCCAATTCAGGGAAGGAGGCTTTGGAAATATTGGAATGTTCGTCTCCTTTTGATATGGTGATAACTGATATGTGCATGCCTGAAATGAATGGCGAGGAATTCGCCAAAGGCGCCCGGCAGCTTTTTCCCCAGACCCCTATTGTGCTGTTAAGTGCCGGGGAGGATAGTAAACAACCCGGGCTTTTTGATTCTGTTGTGACCAAACCGATCCGGCAACAAGTTCTTTGCGAGCATATTCAAAACGGGTTCAGACGACTCAACAAGGGTTCCCTGAATGAGGTACAGCCTGCTAAACAGAAGTTGTCATCTGAATTTTCTTTAAAATACC
>JBGPGZ010000577.1:0-2600 GCA_041484175.1 Cyclobacteriaceae bacterium
CACCGTTTCAGATTGCTTCGGGCATCCGGGCACGCTTCAAAACGGGTCTGACGGATTTGAGGGAATATTGTACACCTCCAACGGGTTGCCCTCGCAATGACGATTACCCTCAACGGGTTGCCCTCGCAAAGCGTCATTGCGAGCCCAATCATGAGGGATGGGAAATCTCAGATCGAAGCAATCGTCATTGCGAGCCCAATAACGAGGGATGGGAAATCCCAGATCGAAGCAATCTGCATTGGAGGTGTGCAACGATCAACTGCCACCACTCACATTGCGTTCACCGTTTCAGATTGCTTCGGGCATCCGGGCACGCTTCAAAACGGGTCTGACGGATTTGAGGGAATATTGTACGCATCCAACGGGTTGCCCTCGCAATGACGATTACCCTCAACGGGTTGCCCTCGCAATGACGACCGAAGTAATACTAAAGGCCCTTGCCTCTAAGTGATTGATCTTGTGTCAGTTTAAGTTCTTACGCATAAGCGAGGATAACCACCTTTCAGCGGCCGAATTCCCCGGTTCGAATGCAAACCGTGTCTTTTCTGGCCTTTTTTAGCGAACCTTAGTTTGGCGTTCCCCCTCCCCATGAAAAAACTTCTGTTGCGGTCTGTCGACTTTAACATCCTGCTGGTTGCGGCACTCTACTATCTCTCGGCGGAAGTGGGTTTCTTTCTAGCCCTTGATCATACCGCTTCCCTTCCCATCTGGCCCCCCGCCGGAATCGCATTGGCCCTTGTCATTATCTATGGCCGCAACGTTTGGCCCGGAATCGCTATCGGTTCACTCATCATTACAGTCAAGAACTTTTGGTTCGGATCCACGGATTCCGTTCAGCTCCTCATGGCGGTTGCCGCGATGATTACGGTCGGCAGGGTTCTTGAGCCATTGGCCGGCGAACTTCTTTTCAAACGGTTTGTAAAAAAATTGTATCCATTTTCAACAACCATCAATGCCTTCCAATTTGTTTTTATTGCACTCATCATTTCCTGGATAAGCTCGATCGTCAGCACGCTGGCGCTTTCCTCCACGGGTGTTATTCAGCAAGGAGCATTCATGAGCACCGTCGTTGCTTTGTGGACAAGAAATGTCGTGGGTATTTTGTTGTTTACTCCGTTGCTCCTTTCCAAACCGAATTGGCGGTTAAAGGACCTTCCCTTTCAGAAGATGGGTGAGCTTGCCATCTTTATCGCAGGCATTGCCGTCGTTCTTTCGCTTTTTAACCTCCCCGGACTTCGGAATGTTGCTCCGTTTGCGTTACCCTATGTAGTGATCCCTTTTCTTCTCTGGCTGGCATTCCGGTTTGAAGTCATCACCGCGATCACGGGGTTTATCGGCGTCTCTCTAACAGCGATCTATTTTACAAGCCTGAAGCAAGGGCCTTTGTATCTTCCCGGTCTTACGGGCGACTCCATTTTACTTTTGCAGGTTTATGTCGCCGTGATTTCAGTTTCCACACTGGTATTATCGGCAGCGGTTAAGGAACGGCAAAGAGCCCGGGGCGATCTGAAGAAGTTCAATGAGAACCTGGAGATCCTTGTCCTGGAGCGCACCAAAGAACTGGAAGAAGAAGTCGAGAGCCGGAAAAAAGCCCAGCATGCCCTGGAGGAGACCAACGAAGAACTCATTAAGCGGAACGCCGAGCTGGATCATTTTGTGTACAGTGTGTCACACGACCTGAGGGCGCCAATTGCATCCATTCTTGGACTGATCAACCTGGCTCGAAAAGATCATGGCCAGTATACCAAGCAGATGTACCTGGAAATGATTGAGAAAAGCGCACGGCAGCAAGATTACTTTATCAAAGAAATTCTGGATCAGTCAAGAAATTCAAGACTGGAAATAAAACGGGAGCCCGTTCTTTTCAAACCGTTGATCGAAGAGGCCTTCCAGCAACTCGATTATTCAAACCTGAAGGGAAGGAGCAGGCTCAAAAAGATCATATCGGTAAATCAGAGTCAGCCTTTCTATTGCGACAAGTGGCGGTTAAAAGTTATCCTGAACAATGTCATATCCAATTCTATCCGCTATAAGAATGGAAAAGACCCCGAGATAAAAGTGGATGCCAGGATTGACAACCACCGGGTCAATCTTACGATCGGGGACAATGGAAAGGGTATCAAGAAGGAACATTTGTTAAACCTTGGAAAAATGTTTTATCGTGCCACCGACGTCGGCGCCGGTTCGGGACTGGGGCTTTATATAGTGAAGGAGACGGTCCAGAAATTAAATGGGACCGTGGCAATCGAGTCGGAGGAAGGTGAAGGAACGACGGTGAAATTTGAGATTCCGGAGGTTGCGAGTTAGGTCTTGATGGTCCCTACGACCAGTAGTATTACACCTTAATTCTCGAAGCAGCAGTACCTATGTGACATTAAGCCTATGTTCCTTGATCACGCCTTTTTGAACACATAGGCACATAGGAACATAAACGTTAAGAAGGCTGGCATTTCCCACCGACTAGCATCGGAGAAGTTCTGATACATCCGAGACTTATTTTTTTTGCAACTTTATAGCAATTCACCAGTTATGACAAAACTTAGCTTACTATCAATAACCATCTTTATCGCCTGCATCTCCTGCAAACCCCGAACCTCCGA
>JBGPGZ010000578.1:0-2592 GCA_041484175.1 Cyclobacteriaceae bacterium
AAAGGCTCGATTGAAATTGACTCCATCGTTGACCAGGGAACGTGTTTCAGGATCGTTCTTCCGAATACCGTCCCAACCATCTATGCTGAAATTGTAAGTTCGTAAGAGATTTCTATTTTAGCTTTGAGGGTTATTAAGATGAAATCAAATACAATCTTAATTCCCGGCAGCGGTTCCGGTACGTCCTCTTATAAGTCGATTCCTCAAGGGCATGTTGACAAGTAGATGATTTTGCATTCATTGGCGTCCAATGAAAAGGTATTGCTCCATAGACAAGTGCTGGTGATGGTTGCCGCCAGATAAGTATATTCGCCTGGAGTCCGGCGGATAATTGCCAGATTAGCAGTGGCACAATCTACGTTTGTCACCTCCACCGGGGCGTTAATAATAGCAACGATATCCCGGTGATTCAGCGTTAGTCCAATTGGGAAATTGGCTACATTCGAGTTATCCGTATAAAAGGCAACCGTTCCAACAGCACAATCGCTAAATTGGTAGACACTATTTTGGCCCGGCGTTATGGTTACCTGGCCTTTCCATGCACACCCCGTAACGGAATGTCCTTGCAAAGCAAGGGTGCCCATCCGGGATCGTATTGTTTGTCCACCCGGTTGAAATGGACCTGGTGGAGATGAAGAACTTGCCGGTAGCTGACCTGCGACGTCCGATCCAAAAAAAATATCGATGGGAAGGGCAGCGCTATTTGAATTTGCAGTCCAGAACGTGACAAAACCATCGACGGGCTTCAGCGAAATACGCAAGGTTGAAATTGATCCTGGCGTGATTGAATTCACTACCGCAAAATTTCCATCGGAATTGTCAAGCGTAATAAACGAACCCGGAAAAAGGCCATAATCCTTGTACGTTGCGTAAATGTGATATTGGAGAGTTGCATTTAAATTCTTCAGGACAACCGTTCCGTTTATTGTCTTAGCACTCGAAACAAACCCCGCGGGGTCCCCCGTGGAAATAGTTTGATTAAATAAAGTCTTGTTGTCAAAAACATAAACATCGGCTCCGTCCAGGGGCACTCCGGTGCTATCTTCGACGATGACCGACAATTCCTTATTCAGATCAATCTTATCGTCTTTGGCAGCGCATTGCCAAAGCGAGATGAGGGCAGTAACAATCAATATTTTGCCAGCATTCGTCATTCCATTTGAAAATATGGATCAGTAAACCTACACAAAAGTCGGGTATACAGTGAAAATGCCCTATACCCGATGATTGTGGGGTCAGCTACAATTTCAATTCCCCCCAGCCCTGCCGGTAAGTCCTTTTTACAAATTGATTGGCATCCTTGAAGTTGGTTATCTTCATATTGATGGCATCCCATGTATGGGAGATGTACCGGCCGGGATAATTAGATCCTACCTGGTCACCATAAACCGGGTCTTTGCGCTTGATCTTTTCCCGGATGCTAAAACTGCGAAGCAGCAAATTGCCCATCAACACGGTTTCGGTTAGGGGGCCGGCATAACCGACAAACGGGGAAGATACTTCCGCATTGCCATGGCCGGCGATGCAGGCATCGACCCACTGCCACCAATGGCCGTCCATATCGCCCGGGACCCGCGCGTATTTTTTTGGAACATTTATTTCTTTATTCAAAGAAAGGGGAAGGAGTATGGGGTTTCGTCCGCCCCATCCGCACGCGGCCTTCCCTTTCGTTCCAATGAAAAGCGTACTGCCTTCAAAATCATTCAAGCCCGGCCAGTCACCCAAAATACTGTTCATATTGGAATCAGGATCCAACTCTTTGGGCCTTTCCGGCGTGATGCCCCCATCCATCCAGTAGAGATCCAGGTCTTTGCCATTCTTCAATTTGAACTTGAAACGGATGCTGCTGGACACAGGTCCGCTCTGCGGAAAATCTGCTTCTGAAAAGATGCCATCATAGACCGTGCTGGCGCTGCCCGATACTTCCGTTGGATATCCCAGGTCGAGGAGTTTAAAAGGAGGACCAATAATGTGACATCCCATGTCTCCTAGCGCACCCGTTCCAAACCTCCACCAGCCGCGCCAGTTGAAAGGCACCAGGTTGTCAATGTACTCCGTAGACTCTGCGGTGCCAAGCCATAAGTCCCACTTGAGTTCCTTGGGTACGACGGGATGTTTGTCCGGCCATGCAATTCCCTGCGGCCAAACCGGCCGGTCGGTCCAGCAGTATACCTGGGTTATTTCCCCCAGCAGGCCGGCTTCGATCCATTCCCTCAGGGTAAACATGCCATCACAGGAAGCACCCTGGTCGCCCATTTGCGTTACAACTTTATATTTTTTTGCGGCTTCCGTCAGGATGCGCGCCTCATAAATATCGTGGGAGAGTGGTTTCTGGAGATAGAGGTGTTTGCTCAACTGCATAGCGCTGAGCCCCACGATCGCGTGGTTGTGATCCGGAATGGCAACGGAGACCGCATCAAAATTCTTATTTTCTTTTTCAAACATCTCCCTCCAGTCATGATAAAATTTCGCTTTCGGAAATTCTTTTAGACGCGGCGCTGCCATGCGGTCATCCACATCGCATAAGAAGGAGACCACCGCATTTTTTTTCGGGGTGGAGGCGTAGTGATGAATATCATTTTCTCCCTCTCC
>JBGPGZ010000579.1:0-2585 GCA_041484175.1 Cyclobacteriaceae bacterium
AGGTTATCCCATCCCTCAGACCAGTTTGCATCAAAACATATCTGCATGCCTACTTTTCCGAAGTCTGTCTCAACAACTGGCTGATCCATTGCTCCAGGTGGAGTGCCGCCACCTTTAAAAGCCTGGTCGGGGAAGATTTCCGTTTTGGTAGGATGCGTTTTATGATATACGCCGGCGATGGCTCCTTTGCGGTCGAGGAGGAGACTGCTGTTGTAAACGTTCCCATTTTTTTTTGTGAACAAGGGGCATACAACGTAGCAGTTATTTTTCTTTGCAAACGCGGCTATTCTGCCGGTAACCGGACCCGGTACTTTTTCATCTTCGGCCAATTCGCCCAGCGGCTTTTGTTCCTCAACCCATGAAGTATCAAACAATTCCGGCAAACAAATGATATCGGGCTTCATCCCGGCGACCCCTTCCATTCTTTCAAGAACGCGTCTGATTCTGGATTCCCGTGTTGTGTCAGGCCAAAGCCCTTTTAAATCAATGCTGGCTACACACACTTCGCGTGGTAGTTTTTTGCCTTCGATCGCGTCCTTGGTTCCCGCCGATGGATTGGATACGCCCGCAATTCCTGCACCCAAACCAAGGGAGGATTGCTTTATGAAATCTCTTCTTGAAACGTTCTTGTCATCGTTCATACAAAATCATTCTCAATAGTTGGTAAACTCTGTTCATAGAAAGAGCAAATTATTTAAAGAACGAATTATCAGGAGGGGAGGTAGACTATAAAAGTGCGAATAATTTTTCTATTTCCATATATATTTCGCCTTTCTGTCTTGTTTAAAAGCTAAATTAGCCTGGCTGATCAAGTTTACCGCGCGTTGCCGTCTTTAACTTAAGCTCATATGAAAAAGTGGAAAATTTTGTTTCTGTTATCAGGTGTTTTTTTTGGCGGTCTATTGGTAGCGGTCGAACTTAAAGCAATTCCTAATCCAAAGAATTCGCTTATGGCGGGGGCCGCAAAAGTGAACATTACTCCGCGAACGCCGATCCCCATGAGTGGTTATGGCGGAAGAGATGATCCGTTCAAGGGAATTCACGATGAATTATTTGCCCGGGTAATCGTATTGAGCGATGGTAAAACCAAGGCAGCCATCATTTCATTGGAGACCATTGGAATTTCCAACTCATTCTGGAAGGACGTTACAGAAGCCCTGGAAAAGCAATTGGGGATCAGGAAAGAATTTATCTTGTTGTCGGCGGTTCATAATCACGGCGGGCCTGTTACCAATGTCTACAACGAGAGCAACACGCCTGCCGTATGGGCCTATGTTGAAGAGGTAAAAGAAAAAGTCATTGCGGCAACAAAGGAAGCAATGAATAAGATGGTGCCCGTTGCGATTGGCGTTGGGAAGGGCGAGTGCAAAATGAACATAAACCGCAGGGCGCAGAATGGTAAAGGGGAAATTGAGTTGGGGTTGAATCCTTATGGCCCCTGCGATCATGAAGTGGGTGTGATCCGTCTTGACGATAGGTCAGGAAAGCCGGTTGCGCTGATTATGAATTGGCCGTGTCATGGAGTTGTGCTGGGTCCGAAAAATTATCTCATTACCGGGGACTGGCCAGGGGCCGCCTCGGCCTATGTTGAAAAGTCCTTCGGCGAGAATGTTATTGCACTTGTTACCATTGGAGCGTCCGGTGATATCAATCCCATCTACGGTCCGCATATCGATTTTGAAAGTAATAATGATTACGCTTTTGGGAGAGACGCAATCGGAGAGGACCTTGGCAAGGAGTCCCTGCGCGTGGCAAAGGAAATGAAAACGTTTCCCTCCGCACAGATAAGTGCTTCACAACGGGTTATATCATTGCCCGCAAAAGAGAAGGAGAAAGAACCTCGAAAAAGTATTAGTGTGGAAAACGATTCTCTCAGGGTTCGGCTGTCCGTGGTAAAAATCGGAAATATCATTTTTACGGGTGTTTCGGGCGAGGTCTTTAACGAGATCAGCGTAAAAATGCGAAATCAGTCACCGTATGCCTATACCTGGATGATCACCCATTGCAATGGTAGCAGCGGTTATCTTATAACGGATGCCGCCTATGTGGAAGGTGGATATGAAGTTAATACCACGAGGGCGAAGTCCGGAGCTGAAAAAGCGATCGTTGAGAACTTGCTTGCGATGATCAATGAGCTATGAAGATAGACAGTGTGTTGCTTGATTACTTTGTTTACAACTTATTAACTCACCATTCTCAACCCGCAAGTCTAAAATTAATGCTGTCCGGTAAAAGTGGTCACTTAGCGCGTGTGGATCGCTCTCACTGAATCTCTTTTAACTGCAGGAAGTTTGCAGAGGAGGATATTCAGCGGCAGTTATTGGCGATCTTTGACCGTTATGTCGTCCCTAACGGGACTTAAACTCCATCCTTGTCCCTGTTTACCGATATCTCGTCCCTACGGGACGTTGGAGCTCAATTCACAATTGCGGTTTCCGTAATTCGTACTTTTCAAATTCGTATTTGTTTCACCGTAATTGCATTCAGTTCCGGTAGGAACGAAATATAGGTAACCACGAATAGTCAGCCCGATCAAGTTCCGTAGGAACGGAATATCATTCAGCGGCAGTTATTGGCGATCTTTG
>JBGPGZ010000580.1:0-2575 GCA_041484175.1 Cyclobacteriaceae bacterium
TCGGGTGTAATAAATATGCCTCGCGAACCCTCACCCCGCCCTGCGGGCACCCCTCTCCCTGGGGGAAGGGGTGAGGGGTTGAAGTATTTCAAATTCAAGGCCCTTTTTCAAAAGGACTCCTGGATGAGTCCGGCCTTTGTGGCGGTTGACGGGCAAGGATTGATCCGTTATTTGTCAACGCAGGCGCCGGAAAAAGGAATTGCCATCGAAGCTGTGGAAGGTTTTGCGCTGCCCGGATTTCAAAACGCGCATTCTCATGCCTTTCAATATGCCATGGCGGGACTGGCCGAAAATAGTTCACCCGGGATTCAAGATGACTTCTGGACCTGGAGGGAGGCCATGTATCAATGTGCATTATCAGTTGACCCCGGGCAAGCTGAAGCGATTGCGGCCATGTTGTATGCGGAAATGCTCGGGCATGGATTTACGCACGTGGCTGAATTTCACTATCTTCATCATGACAAAGACGGAAGGGCTTATTCACATCTGCCTGAGATGGGAGAGCGCATGGTGTCGGCCGCAAAAACAAGCGGAATAAAGATAACCCTGATTCCTGTCTTTTATCAGCGGGGTAATTTTGGGGTGGAACCTCAGCCGAGACAGCGAAGATTTATTTCCAAAACGGTAGACGAATATTTCGAACTCCTGGAAGCCTCCAAGGGCGTCATTCGTAATTATGACCAGGCTTACCTCGGATTTAGCGTCCACTCACTGCGGGCGGTTGATTTGAACGACATCGTCAAAGCTTTCCAGCAGGGACCTACCGTCTTGCCGTTTCATGTCCACGCAGCCGAGCAGAAAAAGGAAGTAAGCGATTGTCTTGCCTTTTGCGGAAAGCGCCCAGTGCAATGGCTGCTCGAAAACCTTCCGGTAAATGAGCGATTTAACCTGATCCATGCCACGCATCTTGATGATGATGAATTAATGAAACTGGCCGCATCAAAGGCGCAGGTGGTATTGTGCCCCTCTACCGAGGGAAACCTGGGGGATGGCATGTTCAGGATGCAAGCCTACGTAAAATCCGGCGGTCGCTGGTCGATTGGAACCGACAGTCATATTGGCATGAATCCGTTGGAAGAATTTCGTATGATCGATTATCGCCAACGGCTGCTGACCCATCAGAGAAATACTTTTGAAGGTGATGCTGCCAGCTACCTTGTCAGGGAGGAAATTGAATCGGGAAGAAGAGCGATGGGATTCAACAGCGGCGATCATTTTGAGTTGGGGAGGCCTCTGGATGCCGTTGTTTATGACTCGGGTTCCCCGCTATTGGGAAACACATCGCCGAAAAATCTTCTGGCAACACTTGTTTATTCTTCCGATGTAAATTGTCATCTTGGCACCATCGTCGACGGGAGGTGGATTGTAAAGAATCAACATCACGGACGGGAGAGAGAAATAAAATTAAGATTTTCTTCAACAATGAATGCGTTACGAAACCGTTGATATAATTAGTTTGGATCAATTGGTTTTCAAACCCAGCGTTGCCCCGGCCGATCCGTCAATCACTTCAAATCCCCACACACCAAATTACCTGTTTGAATGTCGGCAATCGTTCTAAAATTGAGTACAAATCAAGAACGCTCATGAAGCACTTATTTCTATTATTCCTTCTTGCTTCTCATGCCGTTTTAGCCCAGGACAAAAAGGAAGTCAAACCGGTCGCCGAAGACATAGTTGATCCTCCCCTAGCCAGGTCTTCGGGCAAAGTGATCATCGATGGAAAGTTGATCGCGTACACGGCCAACGCAGGCTACCTGATCCTTCGAGAAGAAAATGGAAAAGCCAAAGGGAAGATCTTTTTTGTTTATTATCAAAAGGAAGGAGTAACAGACCCCGCTTCGCGACCGGTCACGTTTACGTTCAATGGCGGTCCCGGCTCTGCTTCCGTTTGGTTGCATATGGGTGGGCTTGGTCCGAAGCGGATTGAGATGACTGAATTCGGAGCTCCGACGAAGCCGCCTTACCGGGTAGTGGACAACGAGTATTCCTGGCTTGACGAGACCGACATGATCTTTATCGATCCGGTCATGACCGGCTATAGCCGTCCAGCCGAGGGCACTGAGAAAAAGGAATTCACCGGCTTTGTCGAAGATATTGAGTCGGTAGGACAATTCATTTATCTCGCCGCATCCCGCTTCGAACGTTGGAACTCTCCTAAGTTCCTTGCTGGGGAGAGTTATGGAACCACCCGTGCCACCGGATTATCAGGGTATCTTCAAGACCGCTACGGCATGTATTTGAATGGAATTGTCCTGGTATCATCGATTTTGAACTTTCAGACTGCCCGTTTTGGAAAGGGAAATGATCTGCCGTATACGCTGTTCTTACCTACCTATGCAGCAATTGCTTGGTTCCACAAAAAGGCGGGTTTGGAATATAAAGAGGTCAAATCGTTTTTGAGTGAAGTCGAAAAATTTGCCCAGGGTGAATTTACAGAGGGGTTGATGAAAGGAGACAAACTGACAAGGGCCGAGCGACAATCAATCGTGGACAAACTTTCAGCCTTTACCGGATTAAGCAAGGAATATATCGAACTGGCCAATCTGCGGGTGGATATTGGCCGGTTTGTAAA
>JBGPGZ010000581.1:0-2565 GCA_041484175.1 Cyclobacteriaceae bacterium
CAACGGCTCAGCGAACAAATCCCAAAATATCAACGTCAAATAGAAAATCAACTAAAAACGGTAACTTGACAAAGTAGGACTAATGACTAATTACTAATTACCAATGACTAAGACTGGAGTTGCTCATTATGCAACCATGCTTTCTTTACGGTGAGTTCTTGTTTTGTTTCAACGTGATCAGGATCGGGGACACAGCAATCCACTGGACAAACGGCCGCGCATTGGGGCTCTTCATGAAATCCTGTACACTCTGTGCATTTTCCTGAAACGATATAGTAGAATTCATTGGAAACCGGCGCCTGAGCAACCTTGGCATCTACTTTGGATCCGTCCTCCATCTCCACTTCTGTCAAAGCAGTACCGCCGGCCCAGTTCCATTCACGGCCGCCCTCATAAATTGCAGTATTCGGACACTCGGGCTCACAGGCTCCGCAATTAATACACTCGTCCGTAATCATTATCGCCATATGCTATATTTCGGGTTTTACTGATAATTTTGACCTGCCGCTTTTTGTGGCCAAGCCGGCACAAAAATACGTCAGTAAAATCAACCATCAAAACAGCAGCTGCGCTTCAATAGTTTGGCTCTTTATGAATTTAGAAAAACGCATTATAGCCTTTAGTCAATTGGGGGCTCATCTTGATAAGCTCTCGCCCGGAACATTGGATGCGCTAAGCATTGAAGTCATCCGCGAAAATCCGTGGTTTACTTTTGAAAATGTGGCCTCGGCCATACACGGCGTGACCAGATTTCTAGCAAAGGAATCGCTATTGAAGTGGACATCATCCTACCACCTGCATCCTGCCCTTCCGAAAAGCATTGGGGTATCCATGGCAGGTAATATTCCGCTTGTTGGATTTCATGATTTTCTTTGTGTCCTCATTTCCGGTCACCGGTTAAAAGCCAGGTTGAGCTCGCAGGATTCCATTCTAATGATGCATGTGGCGAACAAGTTGATTGAACTTGAGCCGGCCTTCAGAAACGTCATCCAGTGGGAACACAAACTCAACCAGGTCGATGCTTTGATTGCCACCGGCAGTGACAACACGGCGCGGTATTTTGAATACTACTTTAGGAATATACCTCACCTGATTCGCAAAAACAGGTCTTCTTGCGCGGTAATTTCCGGGACAGAATCACACGCGGAGTTGACTGCCCTCGGCACTGATGTCTTTCGTTATTTTGGCCTCGGCTGCAGGAATGTCTCCAAGCTCTTTGTGCCGATCGCATATGATTTCGCAAACCTTTTTCATAGCTGGGAAAAACATAGAAACACGATCGATCACAGTAAGTATGCCAATAACTACGGTTATCAAAAATCAATTTCGAGAGTCAACAAAACTCCTTTTTTTGACAATGGGTATGTCCTGTTGCAGGAAGCGACCGCTTTGGTTTCGCCGATCGCTGTCTTGTATTTTGAATACTATGTAAATCAAAACGACCTGCAGCAAAAAATAGACGTCCATCGCGAGAAACTGCAATGCATTGTTTCGGCAAAGGGGTTGTTAAGAGGGAGTGATGCTTTCGGCGAAACACAATTTCCGGGCGTTGCCGACTACGCTGACAAGGTCGACACGCTCAGGTTCTTGTCGGAAGTATGAGAAACAAATTAAGCGTCTGACACCTTGGAGGTGTCTTGACGCCTTCCCTGATCGTTGAAATTACTGACCTCGTTGTATTTCGAGCCATCCTGTAAAGGTCTGCCCGCCGGTGTTGATGCGATAATAATAGACACCGTCATCAATATTTCCTCCTCCCCAATCATTACGGTAGTTTCCAGATTTATATACTTCCTTCCCCCATCGATTGGTGATAATCACATTGGCACCCTCAAGAGGCAGATTGCGAATAAAGAAAACATCGTTTACGCCATCGCCATTCGGAGTAAAAATATTGGGGATAAAGACATTGGTATCCACGTCAAGCACAATGGTAAAATCTTTCTCGCATCCCAAGGCATCGCGCAGCGATAGTTGGTAGGTGCCGCCAAACAGGTTCTTGGCATAGTATTCCATCTTAAGGTTTTGGGGATTCCGCGCCGCAGGCGTCCAATCCAGCAACAATGCTTCACTCGGGAAGACCGGTTGAGTCAGTTCCAACCTGACCTCATAGGGTTCCTGTCCGCTTTCTTTGATTCCAATAAGCGCCGACCCGGTAGGAAGATCAGGAAGTGAAATCGTTTTGTTTACATAGAGTGTATCCAGCGAGGCAATCGCTCCAATGATTGTAAAGGGTTTGTATGCACTGGTGATCGGGCTTGCACAGCCAGTCGTTGCAGACTGATCCTGGAACAACCGGATCTGATAGTCGCCTTTATCCAACCCCGTCAGCGGTACGTCTGCGATTGCCTGTAGGGTGGTGATCGTTCCGCTTTGAACCAAGACACCAAGGCTGAGTATCTCATAACTATAACCGACGGCAGGGGAACCTGATATATTCTTCACGAGCACTCCTCCTTTGTTTTCGAAACAAAGAATATCATTCGCGGTCGCTGCAAAATCCACCGCATTGGGTCCACTGGAAATAGTGGAGGGAGCAATGGTTGGGCACAACGCGCCGATGGC
>JBGPGZ010000582.1:0-2557 GCA_041484175.1 Cyclobacteriaceae bacterium
GCCAATACGGGGTTGACTCATGGCATGCGCACGAAGGAAGAGTTGAATGATTATCGCTATTTTCCGGATCCAGACCTGAGCCCGATGGAGGTTTCTGAGCAATGGTTGGGAAAGATCAAAGCGTCGATGCCGGCGCTTCCGCGTGAACGGTTTCATCGTTATGTCGCGGAGTACCATTTGTCGGACTATGATGCCCATGTTTTGACCGATTCCAAGGACGTTGCGATTTACTTTGAGGAAGTTTGTCAACACACAAGGAACTTTAAGGCGGCTGCCAATTGGGTAATGGGCCCTGTTAAGTCCTATCTTAACGAATTAAGTCTTGCTGCCAATGAGTTTCCGGTAACGCCCTCGGTGCTCGGCGAGTTGATTCATCTCGTTGATCTGGGCAAATTGAATTTTTCTGTCGCGTCCCAGCGGCTTTTCCCGGAACTTCTCAAGAGCCCCAGCAAGACTGCCTTGGAGGTTGCCCAGCAACTAAATCTCTTGCAGGATAGCAATATGGATTCGATTCTTCCGATTGTGGAGCAGGTTATGAAGGAATTCCCGTTGAAGGTTGAAGAATACAAAAACGGGAAGAAAGGTATTATCAGCATGTTCATGGGCGAAGTGATGAAGCGCAGCCGGGGCAAGGCCGACCCAAAGGTGGCCAATGAATTAATAACCAAAAAATTAGAACAAGTATGAAAGCGTGGATGGGACTCGTAGTCGGTGTATTTCTTTTTGTCTGTTGCGGTTCAAAGAAAATCGACGAAGGAGGGTGGGACATCATACTGCGGGGGAAGGTGGGCTTTCCGCAGACGGGCTCCATTACGATCCGTGAGCTGAGGCCTGATAATACGGGAAAAACTGATTCCATCAAGCTTGGCCAGAATTTCACCTATGAGAAGAGGATCCACCTGATGGAACCGGGATATTATCAGCTTAACTTTTACAACCAGCAGGTACTAAACGTGATCCTG
Source organism: Cyclobacteriaceae bacterium (assembly GCA_041484175.1). Taxonomy (GTDB): domain Bacteria; phylum Bacteroidota; class Bacteroidia; order Cytophagales; family Cyclobacteriaceae; genus ELB16-189. Next base: position 963 of record JBGPGZ010000582.1, read on the forward strand.
AACAAAAGCAACATCGAAGTAAATGTTGATGGAAATAATATGCAGGGGTTTGCGGAAGTGAAAGGCTCGCCCGAACACGATCTGATTGCGAAAGTCCAGATGATCTTGACAAACCTGCAAGGCTTGCCAGAAGTGGGTGAGCTTGAGAAACAATTCTCAGCCGCAGCCAAAGCGCATGATGAGGCAAAAATGGATGTATTCAAAGAGCAATACATGCAAGTTCTTAAGAAGGGACATGATGAGGTGGCTTCTTTGTTGCTGAAAGAGCCCGCGTCTCTCGCCGTCGTGGACTTGCTTCGGCAGGGAAATCTGCTTGACCGGGACGTCTATTTTGATGTGTACGAAGACGCTGCCAAAAAATTAAAGAAGGAAGTACCAAATTCAATATTTGCACGCGAATTTATAAGTGATGTCGAAAAATCGAAAGCTACCGCTATTGGAAAGGAGGCACCCGAAATCGCATTGCCGAATCCACAAGGCGTCACGATTAAACTGTCGTCGCTCCGGGGAAAATATGTTTTGGTGGATTTCTGGGCGAAGTGGTGCGGTCCCTGTCGCAAGGAAAACCCGAACGTGGTAAAGGCTTATCATAAATTCAAGGACAAGGGCTTTGAAGTTTTTGGCGTTTCCCTTGACCGTACGAAAGAAGATTGGTTGCAGGCCATTCAAATGGACGGCCTTGTATGGACGCATGTTTCTGATCTAAAATACTTTGATTCTCAGGCAGCCAAAGATTATAACATCAATGCCATACCATTCTCCATCCTGCTGGATCCGAAGGGGATCATCATTGCCAAAAACTTAAGGGGCGCAGCGTTGGAGAAAAAGCTGGCGGAGGTGCTGAAGTAGGTGTTGGTATAGTCAATCATCTTTCAGTTAATACATAAGTATCTTATGTATTGGAGAACAGTGTGATGAAATGCGCTACTGCGTTGGCTGCGGCGTGCCGGATCGAATCAACCTATTTGACCACGATGCCAGGCGTCCTTCGGAGGCCACGGGTCTATTACACCTGGATTCAGAAACTTCATTGATGGGTTCATACTTTTGATGAGGTCCATTTTCTTTTTCCTATTCCATCCCTTTATTTCGTTTTCCCTGGCTATGGCGTCGTAGACATATCGGTAATCCTCCCAATACAAAAGGCAATAGCAATAAAAACGCCCGGCAAAGGTCTTCGGCCTTCCCTTATTCAGGTAGTGCTCAATGACCCTTTGTGCCAGGTCATTGGTCATGCCAGTGTATAAGACACTCTTGCTTGGATTGGTTGTAATGTAAACGTAGTATATGTGTACTTTCACAAACCCAACTTACGAATGAAGCTGGGAAGCACGCGTTTCTCTACCTCCGGTTTCCCTGACAAACACTTTTGCTCTGCATTGCCAAGGAACGAGGCAACTTCTGGTACCAAAACAGAAAGCAGTTTCAGCGAGAAGATTCCTCGCATCGAAGGCTCCCTCTGACCTGTATTTGCCTAGGAACGAGGCAACTTCTGGTACCAAAACAGAAAACAGTTTCACCGAGAAGATTCCTCGCATCGAAGGCTCCCCTCTGACCTGTATTTGCCGAGGAACGAGGCAACTTCTGGTACCAAA
>JBGPGZ010000583.1:0-2554 GCA_041484175.1 Cyclobacteriaceae bacterium
CAGGCTTCCAATGATTCCCAACGAGAAGACCTGGATAAAATAAATGTTGAACGCCTGCCACCCCGATGAACCCACACAACGGAGAATCGCTACCTCTTCCCGTTTCTCGCGGGCATAAATATGAACGGAGCTCGCGACCCCAATGCAACCCAGTATCAGCGCAACAAAAGCCAGCAGCGCGAAAAACCGGTACACCGACTGAAACCCCTGACCCAATCCTCTCTTGCGCCCCTCCACCGTTTCATAGGAGAATCCGAATTTTTTGGCCAGCGGCTCTATTTTTTTTAGGATGGCCTGTGTTTGCTTATCCGAGTTTGTTTTGAGATACAGACTGTAACCGACGCGGCTGCCAAACTGCACCAATCCGGTGGAGTCCAGCGCGTTCATCGAAATGTAAACGGCCGGTGCCAACGTGGCGGTAAGCGCCCCGCCTCCAGGAATTTTGGTCACAACGCCCGCGACCTTGAAGATGCTATTTCCAATTTTTACCGAATCGTCCGAACTGACTTCGTACTGTGTAGCAAGCGACTCATCAAGCATGGCATATCGGCCCTCCTTCATGAGATCGTACGCATTGGCGGGTTTGGTCACCAGATTTCCATAAAAAGGGAAAGGCCCTGCGATGGCAGTCAGCTTCACCAGGCGTGACTGCTTCGTATTCATAAACATAACCATCGAGCCCATATCGGCATCACTGGCTAATTTGACTTGCATCGAGTCCAGCGCCTTGACGAATTCGGGGCTAAATTTCTTGTTGCTGTTAACGACCAGGTCGGCGCCCAACAATTCCTTGGCATTGCGGTCAAGGTCCTCCTGAATAGAATAGTTCATTGACCCGATCGCTATAACGGCGGCTATACCGGTGACCAGCGAGGCGGTGAAAAGAAAAAGGCGTGAAAAATTGTGCCGGGCATCACGCCAGGCCATTTTCCACACCCAACGGTCGCTGAGAATCGAGCGGGTCTTTCGCTTGATCTTGATGATATACTCGATCATGCCAGGTTAAGAATTCGTTCGTTCACCAGTTTGCCGCCCTTCATCTGGAGGATGCGTTCCGTTTTTTGGGCAAGCTCCAGGTTATGCGTGACCAGCACCAGTGTGGTCTTCTCTTCGCGGTTCATGCCGAAAAGGAGATCGGTGATATGCCGGGCATTTTCTTCATCGAGGTTGCCGGTGGGTTCATCGGCAAAGAGTATTTTGGGCGATACGATGAAGGCGCGGGCCATGGCCACGCGCTGCTGTTCTCCGCCCGACAATTGGGAAGGGTAATGGTGCATGCGGTCGCCGAGCCCCACGCGGGACAATAGTTCTTTTGCTTTGACAGAGACGTTCTTTTCGCCACGCAGCTCCAGGGGAACCATTACATTCTCCAGGGCCGTCAACGTTGACAATAACTGAAAATTCTGAAACACGAATCCAACAAACTGGTTGCGTACATAGGCACGGTCGTCTTCATCCATGGCATTCAATTTGAATCCCATCAGGGTAATCGTCCCTTGCGAAGGCACATCCAACCCTGCACAAAGACCCAGCAACGTGGTTTTGCCGCTTCCGGAGGGGCCGATGATAGACAAGCTGGTTCCCTGCTCCGCACTAAAAGACACCTGATCCAGCACGGTAAGGTCTTTATCGGCAGACCGGTATGTTTTGGTTAAGTTTTCAGCTTGCAAGACGATTTCAGGCATGTGTTATGTTAACTCTTGTAATATTAAACCGTTAAATTACCTTATCCTTCCATTTCCCTTTATCACGGTGGAGAACGACGGGCGAGGGAGCAACTTACTATTATGATGGTCGCTAAAAAAGTACTTTTTATTTCAATTGCGATGTTATTTCAATCCGCGGCGGTACCCAAGGTAATCCTGTTTTTTGGCGACAGCCTTACCGCCGGTTACGGACTTTCGACCGAAGAGGCGTTTCCGGCGCTGATTGAAAAAGAGTTAAACAAAGACAATAAACTGGTTAGCGTTGTTAATGCAGGGTTGAGCGGCGAAACCTCTGCGGGCGGCCTGAGCCGGATCGATTGGCTCCTGCGTCAGCCGGTGGACATCTTTGTCCTGGAGCTTGGCGCCAATGACGGTTTGCGCGGACTCCCTTTAAATCAGACAAGAAAAAACCTGCAATCCATTCTCGACAAGGTGAAGGCCCGATACCCGAAAGCCAAAATTGTGCTGAGCGGCATGATGGTGCCCCCCAATATGGGCAAGCAATATAGCGAAGAATTCAGAAAGATCTATCCGGACCTGGCCAAAAAAAACGCTGCAACGCTGATCCCGTTTCTCCTAGAAGGCGTAGGTGGTATTGAAAAGTTAAACCAGGCCGACGGCATTCACCCGAATGTGGAAGGGCACAAGATCGTCGCCAAAAATCTTGTACCGGTATTCAGGAACTTGATCCGGTAATCAGTACAGGATATTTTGAATTATGCGCGCAACCCAAAGGGAATACATTTTTCCGGAAGGGTGAAGACCATCGGGAGCAACCAGGTCGGGCTGTTCCAATGCTTTGCGGGAAATGTCGGTTATATCAACGTACGTTACTCCGTTAGTCTGCG
>JBGPGZ010000584.1:0-2540 GCA_041484175.1 Cyclobacteriaceae bacterium
CCAGCAGCAGGGCCAGGATTGCCATGGTAACTCCACTGACGATATAGACCGACGGATGCAACATGCCCAAAGGTTCGACTTCGCCCTCATGTTGTTCAAACATAGTGGCGATGATCTTGATATAATAAAACAGACCTATCACGCTATTGATGGCCAGGGTGACGACCAGTAACCAATGATGGGTGTTGACGCCGGCGGCAACGATGTAGAATTTACCGACAAATCCGGCAGTCAGCGGAATTCCGGCGAGTGAAAGCAACATCGCCGTAAAAAGGGCGGCTGTCCATGGCCTTCTCCAAAGCAATCCCTGGTAATCCTCCGTCATTTCCGCATCGCGGTCTTTGTCAGACAATGTTGAGAGGATACCAAAGGCACCCAGTGTTGTCACGAAATAGGCGACGAGGTAAAAGCTGACTGCCTCCACACCCAGGGCATCGCCGGCTAAAAACGCAACGAGAAGGTATCCAACATGGGCAATGGATGAGTAGGCGAGAACTCTCTTAATATTGGTTTGTCGCAAGGCCAAAACATTTCCAAGGAACATCGAAGCAATGGAGATGACCGTAAAAATGATGACCAGGGATTGATAATGGAACCCATCGATTTGCACAAAAAAGCGAACCAGCAGGGCCATCATTCCACCTTTTGACACGGTCGCGATGAATGCCGTGACGGGCGCAGGAGCACCTTCATAAACATCGGCTGCCCACATGTGGAAGGGAACGACGCCCAGTTTAAAGCCAACCCCGACCGTCATCAACCCAAAACCGGTCAACAGAAGCAACGGCATCTCAGTTACAGAATGTAAGTAGACGGCTATGCCAGCAAATTCCATCGATCCCGTCGCGGTATACACCAGGGCCATTCCAAAGAGGAGAAATGCAGAAGAGAAGGCGGCCATGATCAGATACTTAAGACCGGCCTCATCCGAACGCTGGCGCTTGCGCAGGTAGGCAATCATCGCGTAGAGTGCCACGCTCAGGATCTCCAGGCCCAGGAACAAGGAAACAAAGTGTTTGCTGATCACCAGGACGGCTGCCCCCAGTGTAGCGAGTATGAGCAATATGTAATATTCCTCTTTACGCTCTTCCCGTTGTTCGAAATAAGCGTAGGACATCATCGTCACAACCAAAGCTGTCAAAAGAATAAGGCCGAAATTAAACACGCCAAAGCCGTCGACGATGAAAAGCGGTTCGATGATCCATTTGGATCCGGCCATGTATTCCATCAAATAAATAAAATCACCCGCCAAAGATGCCAGGGTGATGATATAGATTACTTTGTGATTGCGCTTTACGGATATCGAAAACATGATCAGGATGGCTGCACTGGTCAGGATGAACAGGGGAACTATGCTGAGGAAATCATTTTTAGTCATGGGAACCTCCTTTCGGACTCACTTCAAGTACCTCGCTTGAAATAAGTGGTGACTTAGCAGCCGCGCCGTTGGATATGGATTTTACCCCTGTGATCGATCCCTTGGCTGTATTCAATATTGGCTGCGGAAACAAGCCCAGCCAGATAATCACAACCACCATCGGAACCATGATCAACTTTTCCCGGAGAGAAAGATCCCTTAGCACGCCGGCATTCTTTTCTCCACCAAGAAAGACTTTCTGAACGATCCGCAGTGAATACGCTGTGGCAGCCACCAATCCAATCGTGGCGAAAACCGTGAGTACCGGATTAGCCTGCCACGCTCCGATCAATGTTAAAAACTCGGCGATGAAGTTCCCGAGTCCAGGCAGACCCAATGAGGCCATCGCAAAGATAAGTGCGACCGTTCCCATAAAAGGTACCTTGATCCAGAAGCCTCCCATTTTGGTGATATCGCGGGTATGAATACGTTCGTATAAGGACCCCGCCAAAATAAACAATGCGCCAGTGCTGATACCGTGCGTAATGATTTGCATCACAACACCTTGCAAAGCAAGCTCATTAAAAGAAAAGACGCCGAGCATAACAAATCCCATGTGACTTACACTCGTGTAGGCCACCAACCGTTTCAAGTCTGTTTGGGCAAAAGCCAGGATGGCGCCGTACAATATTCCAATAACGCCAAATAGCATCGCCCAGGGAGCAAGCTCATGAGCTGCACCGGGAAACAAGGGAAGGACGAATCGCAGCAATCCGTAAGCACCCGTCTTGAGCAGCAATCCCGCCAGGATCAAACTTCCGGCCGTCGGCGCTTCCGTGTGCGCATCCGGGAGCCAGGTGTGAAACGGTACTACGGGCAACTTAACAATAAAGGCTGCCAGGAAACCGAGCATCAGCCACCGGCCAACTTCCGGCGAAAATTCTGTGCCAAGCAGTTGAAAATAATCGAAGGTATAAGTCCCTGAAAGATTTCCGTGAATAAAATACAATCCGAGAATTGCCAGCAGCATGAGCAGTCCGCTGGCCTGCGTGAAGATGAAGAATTTATACGCGGCATACCTCCGGTTCTCATGTCCCCAGATCCCAATCAAAAAGTACATTGGAATGAGCATCACTTCCCAGAAGAAATAAAACAAAAACAAATCCATCGTAAGAAAAACACC
>JBGPGZ010000585.1:0-2538 GCA_041484175.1 Cyclobacteriaceae bacterium
CCGTAATTCGTAATTGACTAGTACCTCCCCTTTCCTGCACGGCTCGTTTTTCTTGATCCTCCACCCTTCCAGAATTTTTCTTTTTTCTTTTCGGAATACTTTTCTTTATGAGGACCGGTCAGTTCAAGCCGCACCTTTCTTCCGCGAAGCTCCACTCCTTCAAATCCGCTCATCACCTTGGAAGTGACATCCTTTTCGACTTCAAAAAATGAATAGGCGCCCTTTAAGTCAATCTTGCCTATCTTCTCTTTGCTGATTTCGCCAAAATCACAAATCAGGCCCAGCAAGGAGCCTTTGTCAAGGCCATCCATTTTGCCAACATTAACAAAAATGCGATCGCCGGTCGTGTATGCATCTCTTCCTTCTTCGCCCTCAAAGCTCCGGCTCTTCTCCGATTTGTTCAAGTCTTTGGCATCGCGATAATATTCCAGAAAGCGGTTGAACTCAATCGAGGCAAAACGCTTGATGATATCCTCCTTGCTGAGGTCTTTCAATTCATGGTATACTTCCGGTAAAAATGAATCAATCTCCTCATCGTTCACTTCCACCTGCCGGACCTTATGGACAAGATCAAGAAGTTTCTTCTGACAAACTTCATCACCCGTTGGGATCGGGATTCGCGTGAACTTCCTTTTCAGACTGCGCTCCACCTGCTGAATACGAATAACTTCGCGCTTCGAAACGATCGCCAGCGAGATCCCCTTCTTGCCGGCGCGCGCCGTACGACCACTGCGGTGGGTGTAATACTCCATTTCATCGGGCATGTTCATATGAACGACGTGGGTGATGTTACTCACGTCGATTCCACGGGCGGCCACATCCGTGGCCACCAGCAATTGGAGCGTCTTATTCTTAAAGCTCCGCATGACCCGGTCGCGCTGCTGTTGCGTCAGGTCTCCGTGAAGAGAATCGGCATTATACCCATCTTTAATCAGGTGGTCTGCGATTTTTTGCGTATCAATTTTGGTCCGACAGAACACCACACCAAATATATCCGGTGTATAATCAACAAATCGTTTCAGGGCTGAGTACTTTTCCCGTTCATCGACCACAATGTACTGGTGATCGATATTCTCATTCCCCTGGTTCCGTTCGCCCATGGTGAGTTCCACGGGATTGTTCATGTATTTCTTGGAGATCTCTCTTACTTCGCGCGGCATCGTCGCTGAAAAGAGCCATACATTTTTCTCATTGGGTGTGGTTGAAAGTATTTCATCAATATCTTCCTTGAACCCCATGTTCAGCATTTCATCGGCTTCATCCAGGATCACATACTTGATGGTAGTCAGGTTCACCACTTTTCGGGAAAGCAAGTCAATCAAGCGTCCCGGAGTGGCTACTATTATTTGCGCTCCGCGTCTCACTTTTCTGATCTGTTCTGAAATACTGGCGCCACCGTAAACCGTAACGATATTGAGATTCTTTACATTCCTGGCAAAACCCTCAAGGTCGGTTGTGATCTGCACACTGAGCTCCCGGGTAGGCGCAAGGATGAGCGCCTGGGTGGAACGGTCTGAATCCACTACCAATTGAAGCAAGGGTAAACCAAATGCGGCCGTTTTTCCAGTGCCCGTTTGGGCAAGGCCTACCAAATCTGTATTTCCTTTTAGTAAAACCGGAATTGCTTGTTCCTGAATGGGCGTGGGAGTTTCAAACCCCAGTTGGCGTACAGCGTCCAACAGTTCCCCGGAGAGACCCAGGGCATCAAATGATTTCATTACGAGTGATTATAAGTAAACCGCAAAGGTAGCCTAATTAAATGACAATCATTTCTGATCCGGATTTACAAAGAAGACCAAACTTAATGAATGCAATTCCTCAAACCCATTCCTAAATATTCTGTTAAACTTGAAAATCCTTTACATTCGCGATCATAAAGGGAAAACGTCTGAATACTGAAATTCACAAGAATGCCTTTTTTTAGGAAAATAAATTGTAGTGGATGAGAATATTGAAACGCCTCATTCTCTTTTTTCTTGTCATGACGGTGGGTTACGCTGTCTACTACGCTTGGCGCGCCCTCTCCATTGTCAGCGGCTATGGAGCAAAATATCTATGCTCCTGCGTTATGCTGGCGGGACGGCAGCCGGAAGACGTGATCATCGAGGAGCTGGGCACCTTCCCGCGTTCAATTGGTTCCTTTACAGTCGACTATCGTGATTCGTCTGCCTCCGGGAGTGTTTTTGGCCTGGCCAGACAGACTGCGGTGTATCGCAAGGGACTCGGATGTACCCTCGTGTCGGAAATGACGAAAGAAGAATTGCGAAGCCAGAAATTCAATTTGGCAGGCCAGCTTCATTTAAACGTTGACACAATTCCGTGGCCCATGGGCGATGCAATCAGTGATTCCACACCGGCCGGCATCGACGGCGGGAAACTGAGGGCCGCCGTTGAACGCGCCTTTATTGAGCCCGGTAGCAAGAAGCTGAGACGAACGCGGGCGATTGTTGTTGTGTATGATGGCAAGATCGTCGCTGAAAAATATGCTCCCGGCTTTGATAAGGATTCTAAACAAATCGGTTGGTCGATGACCAAGAG
>JBGPGZ010000586.1:0-2529 GCA_041484175.1 Cyclobacteriaceae bacterium
AGAAAGATCTTGTGCGCGTAGTGGAAAATTTCAAAAACACGACGGAAGATTCTGTTTTCGCGAGCACCAATACGGATGGCAAGACTCCCTACACCAAGCATTCGATCTCATCTTTGCCCACATTCCTGAGCGATCAAAAAGAAACATTAAAGCAAGGCACCTTGCTGGGGCCCACCCTGGAAAACGGTACCTATAAAATTGTAAAAATTGTAAAAATCAGCAAGGATACGGTGTTTAACGCGAAGGCAAACCACATTTTGATCAAGTGGGATAATGAAACACCCGGGGGCAAGAAGACCGCCAAAGAGAAAGCCAGAAAAATCTTGAATGAAATCAAAGCCGGAGCAGCGTTTGCGGTAAAAGCAAGGGAATTTGGGACGGATGGTACCGCTTCACGGGGAGGTGACCTCGGATGGTTCACATCCGGACAAATGGTGAAACCATTCCAGGATGCGGTATTTAATGCCAAGAAGACCGGGCTGCTTAGTGATGTGGTGGAAACTCAATTTGGCTATCATATCATTGATGTCACGGCGGTGAAAGACAACACCGCTTACACGGTTGCGATGGTGGAGCGTGAGATTGCACCGAGTGATGAGACGCACAATGAGGCTTTCCGCAAAGCCGATTCTTTCGCCAGTGGTTTAACCGGAATCGAGGCGTTTAAGGAGAAGGCGAAAAAGGAAAACCTGAGCATATTCGATGCCAACGAACTTGCCACGACTGAAAGAAGAATCAATAATTTGAATGACGCGCGCCGAATCGTGAGTTGGCTATTCCGCGATGCGTCCGTGGGTAAAGTATCGGAAGTATTTGATCTTGGTGAAAACTACGTCGTGGCCGTGATGACCGGTGAAACGCCGGAAGGCTATAAGCCGTTGGCGAAAGTAAAGGAAGAAATCACCCCGGCCGTCAAAAATGAACTCAAGGTAAAGATCATTGTCGAAAAACTCAATGCCCAAAAAGGGAGCCTCCAGGAAATTGCCAACGCATTTGGAAGAGACGCCATTGTGAATTCTACCGCTGACCTGAAGTTAAATACAAACTCGATCCCCTCGGTGGGGTTTGATCCCATTGCGGTGGGTAATGCCTTTTCACTGGAGGCTGGCAAGCGATCAAAGCCTTTCGCAGGCGAGAACGGTGTGCTGATCATCGAGGCGCAGAATAAAACCATGGCACCCGCTATTGGAGATTTCACCATGTTCAAAACTCAGATCTTGCAAACCCTGAACAATCGGGTGGGCTACAGTGTCCCTGAAGCCCTTAAGAAAGCCGCTGACATCAAGGATTTGCGTTATAAATTCTTTTAACCGAATATTCTTTGCGGGCGTCAATCCGGTTGGGTTGGCGCCCGTTTTACATTGCAATGGACCCCGCCTGGCTAGAATCATTTCGCGAGAAGCTCGACCAGCACCATTCCTGGCCTGCCTTGTACATGTTTAAGTTCATTGTGCCTAAAAACAAGACAGCAGAAGTACGAAGATTATTTCCGCTCCAGATCACATCCGAAAAAGAATCGAAAAATGGCAACTATGTCAGCTTCACTTTCCAAATGACGATGCCCTCCAGTCAAGCCGTAATTAGTGTTTATGAAAAAGCGGCCGCTATTGAGGGCATCATTGCGCTGTAACACAATCGTTTTATCGATTAGCTATCTTTGACGTTTAATGCTAATTTTATGGAGTCACCCTGAGCTAAATGCAAGGACATGGAATGGAAAGAAGAAAACAACAGGCTGAAAAAGACATTCAAGTTTAAGGATTTTACCGAAGCTTTCGGATTCATGACGAAAGTAGCCCTGGTTGCAGAAAAAATGAACCACCATCCGTTGTGGACCAATGTATACAACACGGTGAGCTTCGAACTCTCCACCCACGATGCGGGCGACATCGTCACGGAGAAAGACCATAAATTGGCAAAAGCCATCGATCAACTAGTGTGACCCCGGGAAAGCCATCACTCTACCTGGTCCCAACACCGATTGGAAACTTAGCCGACATCACACTCCGCGCCCTCGACGTACTCCAACAGGTTGACACGATACTCGCCGAAGACACCCGGAAATCCTCCATCCTCCTCAAACATTATAAAATCAACAAGCCCCTGCAAAGCTTTCACATCTTCAATGAGCACCAGGTCCATGGATCTCTGATAAAGCGAATGGCGCAGGGTGAAGTGATGGCCTTGATATCCGATGCCGGCACTCCGGGAATTTCGGATCCCGGTTTTTTGCTTGTGCGCGAATGCCTGAAGGCTGGTATACAAATTGAGTGTCTTCCGGGTGCGACCGCGTTTGTTCCGGCACTGGTCAAGTCCGGTTTCCCAACCGACCGGTTTGTGTTTGAAGGGTTTTTGCCGCACAAAAAAGGAAGAAAATCCCTGATCAAAAAATTGGCCGGTGAGGAACGCACTATTATTTTATATGAATCGCCGCACCGGTTGATCAAAGCGCTCGAGCAACTGATGGAATTCTTTGGCCCCGACCGCATGATTTCGGTTTCGCGGGAACTGACAAAAATCCATGAAGAA
>JBGPGZ010000587.1:0-2516 GCA_041484175.1 Cyclobacteriaceae bacterium
CGGAGGCACGATCGCCCTGGTGAGCGGCCTGATGGCAATAATGACATCAAAAGGAAGTTCGCTCCATCGTCGTGCAGGCAAGATTTATTTCTGGTCGATGACTGCCGTGTTTGTCGGCGCGGTGATTGTAGCACTTGGCCACCGGAAAGGATTTCTGCTGATGGTGGGATTTTTTAGCTATTACATGACGGTGAGGGGCTATCGCATATTGTCCCTGAAGGAGTTGGGGACAAAGCAGAAACCTGGTTGGATCGATTGGGTCATTACCGGAGTTGCAGGGATTTTTATGCTTTGCCTTTTGGCCTGGGGGATTTACCTGCTGGTCAATGGAAATAGCATGGGAATTGTTGCGATGGCCTTTGGCGGGACCGGTTCATCGTTCCTGGTCAGCGATATCCGGAAATTCATAACCCCGCCGCGTGAGAAAATGCATTGGTGGTTTACGCACATCGGCAGCATGGGGGGAAGCTACATTTCAGCGGTGACCGCCTTTGTTGTTGTAAACATCCAGCTTCCTCAATTCAACTGGATACTCTGGGTATTACCTGCCGCCGTGGGAAGTACCCTGATCGGCATAAGCATCCGGAGGTACAAGCTTCAATTCGAACCCCGATAAGGCTAAAGTTCTTTTATTTTAATTTTCCTCCAGCGGACCTTCACTCCTCCCCCTTCATGAATTTGGAGCGCGATCTGTCCCGACCTGGCACCAATCTTTTCGTCCTTGAGGAATATCATAGGTTCACCATTTAACCAGGTGGTAACTTCATCTCCTTTGACCTGAACCTTCATGGTATTCCAATCGTCCCCTTTCAGGATTTTCTCTTTCGCAGAATCCGGTTGAATCAGCCATCCTCGCCCGTAAGATTCGTAAATGCCGCCCGTGTGATGCCCGGGCGGTGCAACTTCAGCCTGCCAGCCTGTGATTTTTGTACCATCGAGCGAGCTGTGAAAAAATACGCCACTGTTCCCGTTGGATTCCTGCTTGAACTCAATCGTAAGCACAAAATTGGTAAACTCCCGTTGGGTAGCCAGGTACCCATACTGTTTGTCGGGCCCGCTTTCGCAGATCAATTCACCCTTTTCGGCATACCATTTTTCTGTGCCATGAACTTTCCACCCTTCAAGATTTTTTCCGTTGAAGAGCGAATACTCTTTCTTTTTTGGACCTTGACTCCAGGCGGTGATGGCGAAGACAACCAGTAGCAATGAAAGCGATAAAGTTTTTTTCATGGACGGTAAATTAGGATTTTAAATCTACAAAAATAGATCTTTGACTACATGAAAGTTTTGATCCTGCATCAGCATTTTAACACGCCGGATAGCGGCGGGGCGGTCCGATCGTATTATCTCGCAAAAGCACTGGTGGATTGCGGCATTGCAACCGTAGTCATTACGGCGCACAATGAAAGTTCATACCGGAGGGTCAATGTAGAAGGAATTGAGGTGCATTACCTACCGGTGAAGTATGACAATAAATTTGGATTTACTGACCGCAGCATTTCCTTTCTTATGTTTGCCAGGGCAAGCGCAAGCCTCGCAGGGCGATTGCAAAACATCACCCTATGCTACGCCATCTCCGTGCCATTAACCGTTGGGTTGGCCGCCATTTGGATCAAAAATCGATTCAAAATTCCCTTTTATTTTGAAGTTGGGGATCTGTGGCCCGATGCACCCATACAAATGGGTTTTGTTCAAAACTATTTTTTCCAACAGTTTCTGTACTCGCTGGAGAAATGGATCTACCGGCGTGCCGTATTGATCGTTGCCCTTTCGCCGGCCATCCGATCTGCCATTGAAAAGAAACTACCGGGCAAGACGGTGCATGTCATTTCCAACATGGCCGATTGTAAGTTTTACAGACCCGAGACAAAAGATCCGGACTTGCAGGTAAAATTTGGCATCAAAGAGAGATTTGTTGTCTCTTATATCGGTGCGGTGGGCGTGGCCAATGGATTGGATTATTTTCTGGAATGTGCGAACGCGTCGCGAAAAGCCAATTTACCAATTCAATTTTTGCTCTGCGGTGAGGGGGCTTTGCTTGCACGGCTACAGGCGGCGGCCCGCGGATTAGATCTTCGAAACCTGACTTTCCTTGGCTTTCAAAATCGGAAAAGTGTCCGGCAGGTTATGAATGTGACGGATGCTATCTTTGTCTGCTACAAAAATGTTCCCATCCTGGAAACAGGCTCCCCCAACAAATATTTTGATGGCCTGGCCTCGGGCAAGATCATCGTCGTAAACTTTGGAGGCTGGATTAAACAGGAAATTGAAGAAATGCGTTGTGGAGTTTATGTAAATCCGCAGCAACCGATCGATTTTATAAAGAGGATAGAGCCCTTCCTGACGGATGATAAACGGTTGAAGGACTATCAACATGCTGCAAGAGAATTGGGGGAGCGGAGGTACTCGCGTGTGATTCTTTCTGAAAAATTTGCACGACTTTTTCTTTGATGAGTGTTTGCTTTAATTTCTATAAAACAGGTGCAAACGAGTGCTTATTTCAAGACCAACTCTGA